>CAMJDE010000008.1 GCA_946404295.1 uncultured Clostridia bacterium
TAGACCAAAAGCAAAGAAAACCGAAGCAGTCGCGGCTATAGAACCGCAAAACGGCAGGGAGTCGCCGTTTTGCTCTTCAATAATAATCCATTATTGAAGTTCTTTGCCGCGCTTTCTACGAAAGAAAGCGCGAAAAACCGTTCTTCCCTTCGTCTCTCCCGTTCCTTCCCTCGCGCGCGTATACTATTGACGGAAGTATTTGCGGTCGAGGGAGCGGTACTGGATCGCCTCGGCGATATGTGCGGCGGAGACGGTCTCCGACCCGGCGAGGTCGGCGATGGTACGCGCGACGCGCAGGACGCGGTCGTGTCCGCGCGCGGACATCCCCAGCCGCTCGAACGCGTCGCGGAGCAGGGCTTCGGCGGCGGGCTCCATCGGGCAGAGCGTCCGGATCTCCTTCGGCGGGATCGCGGCGTTCCGTCGGACGGCGACCCCGAGCCGCGCGGCGCGCACCTCGGCGAAGCGGCGGGCGGCGTTGACGCGCTCGCGGATGGCGGCGGATGGTTCCCCGGAGCGGGACTTATCCGCCATCTCGTCGTAGGTCACGGCGGGCACCTCCACCTGAATATCGATCCGGTCGAGCAGCGGCCCGCTGATCTTGGAAAGGTAGCGGCGCACCTGCTCGGGGGTACAGGTGCAGGTATGGTTAGGGTCGCCGTAATAGCCGCAGCGGCAGGGGTTCATCGCGCAAACGAGCATAAACCGTGCCGGATAGGTGGTTTTCGCCAGCACCCGAGTCACCGTGACCTGCCCGTCCTCGAGCGGCTGGCGCAGGATCTCGGTCGCCGATTTCGGGAACTCGGGCAGCTCGTCGAGGAACAAAACGCCGTTGTGCGCGAGCGAGATCTCGCCCGGTCTCGGCTGGCTCCCGCCCCCGGTCAACCCGGCGGGGCTGACCGTGTGATGCGGGGCGCGGAAGGGTCTGCGCGTCACCAGCCCCCGCCCGCCGAGCAGCCCCTCGACCGAGTGAATCTTGGTGGTCTCAAGCGCCTCTTCAAAGGTCAGCGCGGGCAAAATCGAGGGCAGGCGTTTGGCGAGCATCGACTTACCCGATCCGGGCGGCCCGATCAAAAGCACGTTGTGTCCCCCGGCGGCGGCGATCTCGAGCGCCCGCTTCGCCTTCTCCTGCCCCTTCACGTCCGAAAAATCCGGCGCGTCGGGATCGGCGTCGGATACAAAATCCGCGCGGTCGAAAACCGTCGGCGCGAGCGCGAGCTTTCCGTTCAGGTGCGCGAGCAGGGTCGAGAGATCCGAAACGCCGTAGACGGTCAGCCCCGCGACCACCGCCGCCTCGCGGGCGTTGGCGGAGGGAACGTAGAGAACCCGTCTCCCCGCGTCTCGCGCCGCGAGCGCGGCGCAGAGCGCGCCGTTCACCGGGCGGATCTCGCCCGAGAGCGAGAGTTCCCCGATCATCGAAACGGCGGAAAGATCCAGCCCGCGCGGGATCTTCCCCGCGCATTGGAGAATCGAACAGAGGATCGGCAGATCGAACCCCGCGCCCTCCTTTTTGCGGTCGGCGGGCGCGAGATTGACGGTGAGTTCAAGGGAGGGGAAGGGGATCCCCACGTTCTCGCAGGCGTTCCGCACCCGCTCCTTCGCCTCCTTCACGGCGGCGTCGGGCAACCCGACCAACTCGAAAAGCGGGATCCTGTTCCACGCGCTGCACTCGACCGTCACTTCAAACCCCTCGACCCCGACGATCCCGGCGCTGTATATCCTCGAAACCATAGCGTTCCCCCTGCGGTTTTTTTCTTTATTGTACCATATTTGTCGAAAAATGTAAATATTTGCGGACAAACAAAACCGACTTTTGCGGGCGCGGCTTGTCCAAACGCGCAAATCGGGCAAAACCGTTTGACAATCCGGGGCTCTTGCTGTATAATCTATGGAGACGAAACGAAGAAAGGAGCCCGCCCGTGAAACCGATCGCCCCGAAAACCCTGCCCGCCCGAATCCGCGTCGAGCGCGGCGTCCTCAAAAAAGCCGGCTCCCTACTCTCGGGCGGCGGCAAACGCCGCTTCCTCCTGCTCTCCGACACCCCGAACGACGACCCGGCGCTCGCTCCGACGGTCGGCTCGCTTGAAAAAGCGGGACACACGGTCGTCCGCGCCGCGGATCAAGACCGCTCCCCCGCCGCCGTCGACGCGATCCTCGCCGTCGGCGACTTGAGTAAGATCGGCGCGGCGGTCCGCGTCGCCGAGAGCGGTTATCCGGATCTCCCCTGCGTGCTGATCCCCTCGACCCGCGAAGCGCAGTTCGATTTCCCGTTCTGCAACGCTCCGTCGCTCGTCCTGTGCGACCCGTCGCTGCCCGTCACGGACGCCGACCGGAAGCGCGCGACCGTCGAACTGATCCGCTACGCCGTCGGGTTCGACCCGTCGCTCTTCGACCTGCTCTACACCGATTACGATTACGGCGCGCTGCTCCGGCGGTGCCTTGCGATCCGCTGCGACCTCCTCGACGCCGATAAAACCGACCTGTTCGACCGGCTCGGAACGGTGATCGGGCGCGCCGTCGGACGGGCGACGGACGGCGAAACCGACCCCGCGGAGCAACTCGTGATCGGGCTTGCCGCCGCGACCCGCTACGCGCTGAAGATCGGCTACTGCCGACGCGATTTCCTGCCCGACCTCGTCGGGCTGCTCACCTACCACGGGCTGCCCAACTCCGCGCTGGTCTCCGACGACGAGTTGATCGCCGCGATCAAAGATACTCCGTGGGCAGACGGCAGAAACGTGATCTCGCTCCCCCGCCGTCTCGGGGAATGCGGGCTGATCGGGTTCGACCCCGACGACCTCACCGGGCTTCTCCCGAACTGAACCGAAAGGAAACGCTATGCAAAGAAAACTTTACAAGGTCTCTGTGATCGGCTGCGGCAGATGGGGGACCTTCATCGCCAAATACCTCTCCGACGTCGGGCACGCCGTCACGCTTTACGGCAGAGCCGGTTCGAGCCGGACGGAAGAACTGCTCTCGACGCGAAGAAACGCCCTGATGGAACTCCCCGCGGGGGTGGCCCTCACGACCTCGCTCGACGACGCCGTCAAAGCCGACGTTCTCGTCGTCTCGATCCCCTCGCAAGGGCTCCGCGCCCTGCTCCGCGCCCTCTCGGAAAAGCCGTCGCTCCCGAAAACGCTCGTCCTCTGTATGAAGGGGCTTGAGATCGGGACGGGCAAACGGCTCTCGACGGTGGCGCGCGAGGAGCTGGGCGACCGGGTGAAGGTCGCCGTCTGGATCGGTCCCGGACACGTGCAGGCGTTCTGCGCGGGGATCCCGAACTGCATGGTGATCGACAGCGACGACGAGGAAACCAAGCGGGCGCTGGTCGACGCCTTTTCAAGCGAACTGATTCGTTTCTATTACGGGCAGGACCTTACGGGCAACGAGATCGGCGCCGCGGCGAAGAACGTCGTCGGCATCGCCGCCGGGTTCCTCGACGGGCTCGGCGTTCCGTCGCTGAAGGGCGCCCTGATGTCGCGCGGCACCCACGAGATCGCCCGGCTGATCGGGGCGGTCGGGGGCAACCCGAACTCCGCCTACGGGCTCTGTCACCTCGGCGACTACGAAGCCACGCTCTTCTCGCCCTACAGCCACAACCGCGCCTTCGGCGAAGCGTTCGCCCGGGGCGAGTCCTTCGAGGGGCTCGCCGAGGGGTATTATACCGTCCGGGCGCTGGTCGATCTTGCCGACGAGACCGGGGTCGACCTCCCGATCTGCCGCGCCGTCGAAGCGGTCCTTTACCGCGGCGAATCGCTGTCCGAGTGCATCAAACAACTCTTTGAAAGAAGTCTGAAACCCGAATTCTGATCCCCGAAAGGCGACCCTTATGGAGCAAAAACCGTCCCAACCTCGCCCCGCCCGTCCCCGGGCGAAAGGGCTGAACATGATATCGGGCCCCCTCTTTCCGGGGGTCTTCGCCTTTGCGCTCCCGGTCATTCTGACCGGGCTTCTGTCGCTGTTCTACAACGCCGCCGACCTGATCGTTCTTTCCCACTTCGCCGAGAACGGCGACCACGCGATGACCGCCGTCGGCTCTACCGGATCGCTGATCAACCTGCTGATCGGGCTGTTTCTCGGTTTGTCGGTCGGATCGAGCGTCACCATCGCGATCTCGCTCGGCGCGCGCGACGAAAAGGAAAGCGGACTGCTGACCCACACGGCGATCGCGGTCTCGGCGCTCCTCGGCGTCGTCGTCGGGGCGGTCGGCTTCGTCTTCGCGCCGACCTTCCTTTCGTGGATGAACTGCCCCGACGCCCTGATCGGCGACGCTTCGCTTTATCTGCGCATCTATTTCTGCGGCACGCCCGCCAATATGGTCTACAACTTCGGCGCGGCGATCCTGCGCACCTGCGGCGACACGCGCCGTCCGCTCTTCATTCTCGGGGCGGCGGGGCTGGTCAACGTCGGTCTGAACCTGCTCTTCGTGATCGGGCTTTCGATGTCGGTCGCCGGGGTCGGGCTCGCCACCATCGCGAGCCAGTACCTGTCCGCCGCCGCCGCGCTTTTCTTCCTCTCGCGGCAGAACAACCCCTGCCGCCTGTCGCTGAAAAAGCTCTCGCTCCGCAAAAACCAACTGTTCCGCATCCTGCGCCACGGCGTTCCGGCGGGGATCCAGTCGAGTTTGTTCTCCTTCTCGAACGTCCTGATCCAGTCGACCATCAACTCGTTCGGCTCGATCGTGATGGCGGGCTCGACGGCGGCGGCGAACCTGGAGGGCTTCGGCTGGACGGCGATCAACGCCCCCGACGCCGCCTGCATGGCGTTCACGGGGCAGAACTACGGGGCGAAAGAACTGCGCCGCATCCCGAAGGTCGTTCTCGTCTGCCTCGCCTACGTTATGATCTTCTGGGCGGCGGTCGACGGCGCGATCCTCTTGTTCCGCGAACCGCTGGTCGGTCTCTACCTCCCGCACTCGCCCGACGCGGCGAAAGAGGCGTTCTCGCGCATGACGCTGGTCGTCGGGACCTACTTCCTCTGCGGCTTCATGGGCGTGCTCTCGAGCGCGATCCGCGGCATGGGCGCCTCGCTCCTTCCGACCATCGTCTCGATCGGCGGGATCTGCGGGCTCCGCATCCTGTGGATCGCCTTCATCGTGCCGCGTTCCCCGTCGCTCTTTACCCTGATGCTCTCCTATCCCGTCTCGTGGATCATCACCCTGCTCGTCGACCTGGCGATCTTCCTCGTCCTCTACCGGAAGCGCAAGCGCGAGCTCGAAGCGACGGCGCCGCCGAGCGAAAAAGCGGCGGTCTGACAAAGCCCACCTGACAAGACGCAAACGCGGACCGAGAGAAATGCGGTGAAAAGCAAGGCGGGACGGGCGTTTTGCCCGTCCCGCCCGTTCTTTTTGAACGCCGCTTCTTCTTTCGCGTTTGCTTTTGATAACCGATCCGTGCGCTCTTCAATGCCGGTCACGCAAGTTTGTCGACGGTCCGAGCCGCCCGCGCAATTTGCGCGGGCGGCTCGTTTTATACAGGGGGCGGTTGCGAAAATCGCCTTCTTTTCGGGCTTCAGGACGCCTCTTTCGCGCCCTCTTCGATTTCGTCCGGACCGACTTCCGCGCCGTACGGGTTCCCGACGGCGGCGTCCTCCTCGGGTCTCGCGTCGTCAAAGGGCGCGCCGTCGGGAGGGAGCCCGTCGTCATACGGCGGGCGCACAAAGAGTTCGTCGGCGGGCAGAGGGCCGTCCGGCGGCGCGTCGGGGTCGGGCGGGGCGGCGTACTCCGCGGGGCGCGCTTCCGGGGCGTTTTCCCCCGGACTCTCGTCGGTCGGCGGATCGGGCGGATCGCCGTACGATCCCGCGAGGGATTCGGTCGCCTCGACCGTGGCGATCGCCGCCGTCGCTCCGGCGAGCAGGGCTGCCGGCGCGGACGGTTCGGGGGCGGGCGTCGCTTCGGCGGGGACGGCTTCGACGGGCGTTTCTTCGACCGCCGTCTCCCCGGACGTCGCCGGGGGCGCCTCCGCGGCGTCGACCTCTTCCGCCGGCAGAATACGGATCAGGGCGACCGAGAGGTCGTCGGCGTGTTCGCGCGTGCGGCTCGCCACCGCGACGATCCGCTGCGCCAGATCCTGAAGATCGCCCTCCCACTTCCCGGAGAGCAATTCGAGCAACCACGGCGCGTCCTCGGGCGTCTGACTCACGCCGTCGGAGAGCATCACGATCACGTCGCCCGGCGCGGCGTCGAAGCGGATTTTCTCGGCGTCGAGCGTCGCCATCATCCCGACCGGGACGGTTTTCGAGCGGATGCGGAACAAACTCCCGCCCCGTTTGACGTAGGACGGCGCGGCGCCGCTCTTGATGAAGGTCGCGCGCCCCGAGAGCAGGTCGAATTCAAGCAGATCGACCGTCGCGGCGTTCTCCTCGCCGCAGTTGCGGAGCAGGTTGTTCAGCAGTTTCAGGGTCGTGGCTTTCGCGTTTCCGGCGCCGAGCATCTTTTCGAGGAAGAGCGTCGTCACCCCCGAGGTCAGCGCGGCGGTCGGCCCGCTCCCCATCCCGTCCGAGAGCAGAGCGTAAAAATAGTCCTGCCGATTCTCGAAAAAGCCGACGGTGTCGCCCGAACTTCCGCCCGGGTCGGCTGCGCGGTAGGCGCGGGCGGTCTCGCACCGATAGCGGCGCGCCGTCCGCATCTCGAGCGTCACGGTCCCGCCCTTGATCTCGTAGGCGGGCAGGGTCAGGGGCGCGCCGACCGCCTCCTCGAACGCCGTGCGGATCGCCTCGGCGTCAAGCGACGCGCCCTCCCAGCCGACCCCGCCCGCGACGATCCAGCGACGGCGTTCGCCGTAGACCGCGACGGTGCCGCTCGAGACCCCGAAGCCGAGCAGTCGGCGGCGGAGTTCCAAGCCGAGTTTGACGTCCTCGCGATTCTCGACCCGATCGGCTTCCGCCGCCTCGGAAAGCAGTTTGGAAACGAGTTCGTAGTCGAGCCCGATCCCCTCTCCGCCGAGCCGCCCGACCCGCGAGGAGCGGAGCAGCGCCGCCCCCGCCTCGCGCACGTCCCGCAGGATCGCGTCGAGGTATTCGCAATTCCGGATCGCCCCCTCGGGCAGGCACTCACGGGAGGCGGGGCGCTCGGAACAGAGCCGTTCGGAGAGGATGCGGACGGCTTCGTACGCCGAACGGTCGCCCTTCTCCCAACAGTCGCTTCTTCGGTCGCAGTTGGCGCAGTACTTCCCGCACGCCGCGTCGCAGGCGGAGAGGTATTCCGCGCGGTCGGGGCGCCCCGTGCCGTCGGTCATCGTGCGGAACACGCGCGACAGGGAAGAAAAGGCGTCGGAGAGTTCGGCGATCCGATCCTCCCGCGCCCCCGCGCGCTCCTCGGTCAACCGACGCACCGCCTCTTCCCCCGCGCGGGCGTCCTCCTCGGCGCGCCTGACCCGTCCTTCCGAAAGAACGCGCGGGATCAGCGGGAGCCCGAAGAGCGAGGCGAGGGTCAGTTCGGGCGTGGTCGAGAGAAAGCCCGAGAGCCCCCCGACGTAGGAACACCAGACCGCCGCCGCCGCGACCCCGAGCCCGACGGCGTAGACCGCGCCGACCTCCCAGAGGATCCCGGAGAACAACCCGAAGAGCGCGAACGCGGGCGAATAGAGCGGTCCGATCCCGAGGGTCGTGAGCAGCCCCGCGACGCAGCCGCGCAGCGCCCCGTAGCGGCGCGAGACGAAGAGCGTGCACAGCCCCGCCGCGACCCCCGAAAGCGAGAGCCCGAAGAGCGAATAGTCCGCGAGCGTCCGCACGAGGAAGAAAAGGATCGAGAGTCCCCCGATCTGGGTAAAGAAGGTCGCCGTGCGGGTTCGCTGCGGGGTCGCGCCGCGCCCGGTCAACTCGCCGGGCGTCACCCCTCCGTCAAAGAACGCCCCGAACAGGAGCGCCGCCGTCGTGGTGCCGAGGATCATCGTCAGACCGAACAGCAGCGCCTCGGTCGAGAGCCCGACGGCGATCAGCTGATACCCGGCGGAAAGGAATCCGGCGATACAGCCGATCGACGCGCGGATCTGCGACGGCTCCCGGAACAATCCGGGCGAATCGGGCAGAAACCGCCGCCCCCGTCCGGGGATGCTGACGATCATCCGCACCCCCGCGACCAGAAGCAGGATCGACCCGTACACGATCCCCGTCCGCCCGAGAAACAGGCAGGCGATCAGTCCCCCGACGACCCCGGCGATCGCCGACGCGCCGGGCAGAGCGACCGCCCAGGCGATCCCGATCGGTCGCGCCGAGAAGAGCAGGGCGGCGGGGGTAAACAGATACCCGAGAAGCGCCGCCGAGAACCAAACGAAGAGCGCCGTCCCCGGGCTCGTCCCGGGCCCCGCCAACGTGCGGACGACCCGCCGCGCGCGCTTCAGCGCCGCGGGCTCTTCGGTATGTAGAGTGCTTGTCTTGTCCATTCTTTTTTCCGTCCTTTCAAAGCCGGCTTTCCCGGTTTCCACGCCATTATAGCATCGTACGCGGGTCGGTTTCTGCCGCTCCGGGGCGGGAGAACGAACTGTTTTTCAAGGGGGTTTTCACGAAAAACGGAAAAAGATCGCCGAAAACCGGCGCGTCCGGCTCGCAATCTGTCTCCGCCGGTCGAAGTCGCGCTCTTTTTGCGACGAAAAGCAGGAGCCGCCGTTTCCGGCGGCTCCTTCCAGACCGTCGACAAACTTGCATGACCGGCAGAAAACAGCGCAAGAATCGGGTTCCGACGGCAAACGCGAAAAAAGAAACAGCGTTCAAAAGGAACGAGCGGAACGGGCAAGAACGCCCGATCCGCCTTGCCTTTCGCCGTTTTCGCTCTCTGTCGCAGACTACTGCGCCGACGAGAACGAAAACGACGAATCCTGCCGCGTTTCTCTCGGTCTGCCTCAGCTTGCAGACTTTGTCTGCAAGCCGGAAAAAGCCGCCTTTCCGGGCGGCTTTTTCTTTGCCCCGCGGCGGTTTCTTCCCGGTCTTTTTCCCGCTTTGTCTCATAACAGGACGGGAAGGCGCAAATAGTATGATAGCATATATTTGTCCCGCTTTAGGACAACTTGCGCGATTTTCCACCGTCTTTCGACATACGGAACGGCGCTCCCCTCGGAAGGGGAGAAGCAGAAGGGAGAACGGTATGGCAAGGATCATCGACGGAGACGTTTGCAATCTGGTTGGGCGCAACGTCCGGGCGTTCCGGCGCGCGCGCCACATGAGCCAACAGCAGTTATCCAACCGGCTCGAACTGCTCGGGGTCTACGTTTGCCGCGGCTCGGTGTCGCGGATCGAGGATCGCTGTCGGACGGTCACGGACATCGAACTTTTCGCTTTGGCGAAGGTGCTCGACGTCCCTCTCGCCGCCCTCTTCGACCCCCCGAAGGACTGACGTCCGAAAAAAACCGGTAAAAAGAAAAGGCGCGACGGTGTTTCCGTCGCGCCCGTTCGTCTTGTTTATTTTGAGATCGTCACGGGACCCAAATAGACGTGATCGTGGTCGATCCCGCATCCGCTCGTCATACCGTCCTCGCCGACCCGCGGCGGATTGATCGGTACGATCACTTCTCCGTAGAGGACCCATTGACCGCTCCCCGCCGCCACCGAGAACGAGTGTCCCTGCTCGTTCGACGGGATCTTTGCGAGCAGCGTTTCCTCCGCCTCCCGCAGCAGTCCGAGGTCGATTTTGTCGATCAGTCTCCTGTCGTTTCGGGCGATCGAGACGCGCTGCCCCGAAACGGGCAGCGTCAGGAACCAGTAATCCCCGTTCTGCGTCAGGTATTCGGCGAGTTCCTCGGGCACCGCGACGGTCGGCTCCGAACTGTCGTCGGGATCCCTCGTTTCCGCGCCGCTCCCTTCCGTGCCGCGGCTCCCGGACGCGTTGCCGCACCCCGCGGCAAGCACGACGAGCACCAACGCCAATACCCACGCGATCGCTTTTTTCATCGTGTCGTTCTCCTTTCGTTCTGCAAACGGCGAAGCGGCTTTTTCGGTCGTTTGTTGCTTTCGACCCGCTCTTATTATATCGCGTTTCCGCAGAAATGTCAACCGCGCGGGCGAACGGGGCGCCCGACCGAACGCCGAAACGAAGACCCCCGCTCGCGAAACGTGAGCGGGGGTCGGATTATTCCGGGGGGGCGGTTTACATTTTCCGTTCGGCAATCTCGCCCGTAATCTTCGCGATGAACGCCTCGAGCGTCATGGTTTCGGTCTCGCCGGTGTCGCGGCTGCGGATCGAGACGGTGCCCTCTTCGGCTTCCTTCTGCCCGATGATCACCATATACGGTACGCGGTCGACGACCTGCGCCTCGCGGATCATATAGCCGATCTTCTCGTTCCGTTCGTCGATCTCGACGCGGACCTTCGCCGCCCGGAGCGCCTCGTAGACCTTGTGCCCGTACTCCGAGCACTTTTCGGAAACCAGCAGCACCTTCGCCTGCGTCGGCGCGAGCCAGACCGGGAACTTGCCCGCGAAATGCTCGGTCAGGATCCCGATGAAGCGCTCGATCGAACCGTAGACCACGCGGTGGATCATGATCGGGCGCTGTTTGTCGCCCTTCTCGTCGACGTATTCAAGCCCGAAGTTCAGAGGCATCTGGAAGTCGAGCTGGATGGTTCCGCATTGCCAGGTCCGTCCGAGCGAGTCTTCGAGGTGGAAGTCGATCTTCGGCCCGTAGAAGGCGCCGTCGCCCTCGTTGATGATATAGGGAAGACCGAGCGACTCGAGCGCGTTCTTCAGTCCGTCGGTCGCCGCCTCCCAGTCCTCGTCGGAGCCCATGCTGTTCTCGGGGCGGGTGGACAGTTCGATGAAGTATTTGAAGCCGAACTTGGTGTAGACCTCGTTGATCAGATGCACGACCCCGACGATCTCGTCGCGGATCTGCTCGCGGCGGATATAGATGTGCGCGTCGTCCTGCGTGAAGCAGCGGACGCGGAACAGCCCGTGCAGCGCGCCGCGCAGTTCGTGACGGTGCACGATCCCCGGCTCGGCGAGGCGGAGCGGCAGGTCGCGGTAACTGTGCGGCTGGCTCCGGTAGACCAGAACGCTGCCCGGACAGTTCATCGGCTTGACGCAGAAGGTCTCGTCGTCGATCGTCGTGGAATACATATTGTCTTTATAGTGGTCCCAGTGCCCGCTCGTCTCCCAGAGCGTCCGGCTCATGATCAGCGGGGTCTGGATCTCGACGTAGTTCTCGCGGACGTGCAGTTCCCGCCAGTACTCCATCAGGGCGTTTTTCAGCAGCACGCCCTTCGGGAGAAAGAACGGGAAGCCCGGCGCCTCGTCGCAGAGCATGAACAGACCCATTTCGCGCCCGATCCGGCGGTGATCGCGCCGCTCGGCTTCCTCGAGCAGTTTGAGGTACGCGTCGAGTTCGTCCTGCGTCTTGAACGCCGTCCCGTTGATGCGGGTCAGCATCTTGTTGTTCTTGTCGTTTTTCCAGTACGCGCCCGACTGCCCCATGATCTTGAACGCCTTGAGCGCCTTGGTGTAGGTCAGGTGGGGACCCACGCACATATCGACGTAGTCGCCCTGCTGGAAGAAACTGATCTGCTCTCCCTCGTCCAGGTCGCCGATGTGCTCGACCTTGTAGATCTCGCCCCGGTCGCGCATCAGGGCGATCGCCTCGTCGCGCGGCAGGATATACGATTTCAGGGGCAGGTTCTCCTTCGTGATCTTCTTCATCTCGGCTTCGATCTTCTGAAGATCCTCGTCGGTCAGCTTGACGTCGCCGAGATCGACGTCGTAGTAGAACCCCTTGTCGGTCGCGGGACCGTAGGCGAACTTCGCCTCGGGCCAGAGCCGCTTGATCGCCTGCGCCATGATGTGCGCGGCGGTATGCCGCAGAACGTGCAGTTCCTCCTCGGGCGCACATTCACCGACGCTGCCGTTGCTGTAAATGACTTTCATATCCGTTCTCCTTTTCAGATCTTGTACGTATCTTTCGCCCCTCGTTTCGGGGATCATTCCCTTAAAAAAGCAAAAACCCCTCGGGTACGGATCGCTCCGCCCAAGGGTGCTCGTCGCACGGTTCCACCTTGACTTTTCTCTCTTTCGTCCGGTAACGGGGACGTCCGGCGACCCGTACTCCCGCGAAATAACGCGGTTTGTGGGCGCGGCTCGGGAGCGGTCTTCGCCGTTTTGCCGCCGTCGGATCCTTTCAGCCGGGGGATCCTTCTCTTTCCGGGGCGGGACGGGTACTCTTCTCCGTCTTTGCTTTTGACAAGATGATTATAACACTACGCCGCGCGAAAGTCAAGCGGTTTTTCTTTTTTTGTCTCCGCGCCCGCGCTCCGTATCTTTTTCCCTCTCCCGCGCATACTAACCGCAATTCGCTTTTCGGGGGTAAACGATGGAACGGCTGACCGACGATTATCGCGCAAACGCACGCGCCCTCTCGGCGCTGCTCGCGGCGGACGAGAGCTTCGACCTGATCGAGCGGCGGCTCGCGGTGGGCACGGACGAGTTGACGCTCTTTTATATCGACGGGTTCGTCAAGGACGGCGCGATCCAGCGGCTGATGCAGTTCTTCCTCGGGCAAAAGCGGCTCGGATCGGGCGACGACGCGGCGAACGGGTTTGCCGCCTCGGGCGTTCCCTATACCAACGTGGAGGTGACGCAGGACGTCGAACGGATGCTCTCTGCCGCCCTCTCGGGCGTGACGCTCGTGCTCGGCAGCACCTTCGGGGAAGACGCGATCCTGATCGACGCGCGAGCCTATCCCGCCCGCCCGACCGAGGAGCCGCAGAGCGACCGCGTGATGCAGGGGGCGCGCGACGGGTTCGTGGAGACGCTGATCTTCAACACCGCCCTGATCCGGCGGCGGATCCGCGACCCGGACCTCCGCGTCAGGCACCTGAACCTCGGCGGGCGCGCCCGCACCGACTGTGCCCTCTGCTATATCGAAGGGCGGGCGGATCCCGCGTTTCTTGCCCGGCTTGAAAAGCGGCTCGCCTCCCTGCGCCCCGATTCGCTGACGCTCGGCTACGAGAGTCTCGCGGAACTGCTGATCCCGCGCCGTTGGTTCAATCCGTTCCCGAAGATCCGCTCGACCGAGCGTCCCGACTGCGCCGCCGCGCACCTCGTTGAGGGGAGCGTGATCCTGCTCTGCGACACGTCGCCGCAGGCGATGATCCTGCCGACCGGGATCTTCGATTTCCTGCAGGAATCGCAGGATTTTTATCTGCCGCCTCTGACCGGGTCGTATCTGCGTTTTGTGCGCTTTCTCACGTTTCTGCTCTCGCTCGTGCTGACGCCGCTCTGGTATCTGTTCGTCGCCTGCCCGTGGCTGCTCCCCGCGTCGCTTTCCTTTATTGTCCCGACAGAGGCGGGGCATTTCCCGATCCTCTTGCAGCTCTTTCTTGTGGAGTTCGCCGTGGACGGGCTGAAACTCGCGAGTATGAATACGCCCGACCTGCTCGCCAATTCGATGAGCGTCGTGGGCGGGCTGGTGCTCGGCGATCTCGCCGTGAAGGTCGGCTGGCTCTCGGGCGAGGTGATCTTCTATATGGCGATCGTCGCCGTCGCCGGGTTCACTCAGCAGAACCACGAGCTCGGCTACGCCATGAAGTTCCTCCGGCTCGCCGTGATGTCCCTCACCGCGCTCTTCTCGTGGGTGGGTTTTCTCGTCGGGCTCGCCCTGATCCCCGTCCTGCTCCTCACCAACGCCTCGGTCGACGGCCGCCGCAGTTATCTCTATCCCCTGATCCCCTTCAACGGAAGAGCCCTCCTCTCCCTCTTTTTCCGTCTGCCGAAATCCAAGATGCCGACAGGGCGCGCCCGCCGCAGGCGGGGATAGGGAGCCGCGCGCTTTCTTTCGCAGAAAGCGCGGCAAAGAACTCTATTATAGGAATAATAAAAGCAAAACGGCGTCCCCTTTCGACTGACGCCGTTTTGCGGTTCTATAGCCGTTTCTGTTTCCGTCCGCTTTGCTTTTGGTCTATGATCACGCCGACCGCAGGGAGGCATCTCGAGTTCCCCGAACGGAGGGAGGGGAACATATCGAAATTGCCACGCCGTAAATCGACAGGGCGCGCCTCGCGCCCGCACGCCCCCTTCGTCAGACCCCGGGCGAAGATGTAAACAATTCTTTGCAATCCGTGCTTTCTTCGTCTGCTTTCAGCCCGGTCGCCTTCTCGAAGAAGGGTAGTTCGTAGTTCGGGAACCAGATCCCCCACGTTTCGCCCTTGTGTACGAACTCCAGCACGTGGTACCAACCGACGCGGAGATTCTCGAAAACGCCGCCTCTGATCATTTTGAGCATATACGGCTTGTATTGCTCGTGCGTGAGCGGTTTCCCCTTCGTCCAATCGGGCAAAAGGATCTTTTTCCGGACCGTCCGGATCGCTTTCAACTCGGAAAGCGGCACGGCGATAATCCCTTCGTCGGTGCAGGCGAAACAAAGGTTTTTGTCCTTGACGTACGCCCGGAACGTATAGCAGTCGTAAACCGTTCCGAAGCCGACGCCCTCCCGCCCGCGCGGAGAGATCCTGCCTTTCTTTTCGCGATAGTCAAAGCCGATCACGTCGACCGATCTCGCCGTTTTGGGAACGCCCAGCTCCGCAAGGATCTCGGTCGCCGTGGCGGACGGCGGAAGGTCGTCCTCGTCTTCCCGGTCGTCGTTTTCGGGTTCGTCGTCCGCCTGTTCCGTGGCGCAGTCCGCTTTATAGGAGCGGACCCCGAAAAAGACGGCGACCCCAAACAAGACCGCCGCCGCGCCCCAACACAGCAGACCGAAAGGGACCTTTTTCAAATCAAAGGTGATCGCGTCGGCAACGACGACCGCAAAGAGCGCCAATAGACCGAAAAACGCCGCGCGCAAGAGGGGATCGCCTTTCCGTGCGCCGTGTTCGGGCTTGTCGTCTTCAAGTTCCGCGGTGCGTTCCGCTCTGCGGGAGAGGATCCCGAAAAGCAAGGCGATCCCCGTCATGACCGCCGCCGCGCCCCAACACAGCAGGCTGACAGAGACTTTTTTCAAAGCAAAGGTGACGTCGACGGCAACGTTGACCGCAAAGAGCGCCAAAAGACCGAAAAACGCCGCGCACAAGAGCAGAGCGACGCTTTTTCTTGCGCGTTTTCCGGCGTGTTTGTAGTACGCTTTCATCCGGGAGATGATCTCGTCGGTCTCCTGCTCGATTTTCCACGCCGACGCGGCGGACGGCTTCGCGACGACAAACGGCGCCGCGTTCATCGTCTCGTTTTTCTTATCGTCCGTAATATCGATCCCAAAAAACGGTTTCACTTCGTCCTCCCGTCGATTTTACAAAATTCCAACATCAGTATATCACGCCCCCGCCCGCGCTGTCAAGCGCCGCGGGCGACCGCTATGCGGTCGCGCGATATGCAGGCGTGCCGAAGGCACGGCAAGGCGATCTTATGCCTCCCTGCGGTCGGCGTGATAATAGACCAAAAGCAAAGTGGGCAGGGAAAGTCCCGGCTATAGAACCGCAAAACGCCGTCGCAACGGCGTTTTGCTCTTCAATATCCCATTATTGAAGTTCTTTGCCGCGCTTTCTGCGAAAGAAAGCGCGAAAATCGCGTCCTCGTCTCCTCTCGTCCATTAGAAATCGAGGAAGTAGTTGTATTTGGTCGGCAAGTCGTCCCGGTACAGATGCCCGTCGTTCGACAGTTCCAGCATCCGCGGGAAGACCTTGCCGCCCTCCTCGTAGAAGTGGATGACCGAAAGCCCGGTAAACGACTGATCGAAGCGGGTGGCGAACTGCGGATAGGGGATATCGAGCACCGACGAGAAGAAGAGCATTCCGAACCCGTGATGCGCGAAGAGCGCGACCCGCTCCTCGGTCGGCGCGACCGGGATAAAGCAGCGCTGTTCGCGGTCGTGATGATAGCCGAGCCCCTCCAGCCACGCGTCCACCTCGCGGTCGACCCGCAAAACCCCCTCTTTGAACCGATTTGGCGGAAAGCCGGGATAGTCGTACCACTTATCGTCGAGCGCACGCACCTCGCGCGAGTTCATCATCGTAACGATCTCCGGGATATAGAAGCACCAGCGCCTCTTTCCCCCGCCCGAGGGCGAGTTCCCGGTGGGATCCCCGTCCGACGGAAGCATCATCTCTGCTTTCGCGTAATCCTCGTGACACCAGTCGAGGGTCACCACCTCGCGCCGGGTCAACTCCGCCGTCGGGCGGGCGGTCTGCTGCGCGCGGATCGAGGACGACGAATAGATCTTATCGACGCCGTATCGCGCGAGCCGCCGCGCGATCGCCTCGGCTTGCCGCTCCCCGTTCGGGGTCAGGCAATCGGGGTCGTAGGTCGGTTCACCGTGGCGGATATAGTACAGAAGCATCGGGCGTTTCCTTTCGTTTCTCTTTCAAAACGCCCGCCCGCCAAGCGGGGGGCGCTTGCCAATTTTACCGTATATTCGGGGGCTTTCTCCCGTTTCGTATCAGTTCCGCAGGGAGTGGATCGGCGCGGGGATCCGCCCGCCGCGCGACACGAACGCCGCGCAGGACTCGTTTTTCAGCGGCATAATCGGCGCGTAGCCGAGCAGCCCGCCGAAGTTGGCGGTCTCGCCCACGCCCTTGCCCGCGACCGGGATCAGGCGGACGGCGGTCGTCTTGTTGTTCACAACGCCGATCGAGATCTCGTCGGCGATCACGCCCGCAACGGTTTCGGCGCTCACGTCGCCCGGCACGGCGATCATATCCAGCCCGACCGAGCAGACCGCGGTCATCGCCTCGAGTTTCGAGAGCGAGAGCGTCCCCGCCTTCACCGCGTCGATCATCCCGCGGTCCTCCGACACCGGGATAAACGCGCCCGAGAGCCCGCCGACGTGTCCCGACGCCATCACGCCGCCCTTCTTCACCGCGTCGTTCAGCAGCGCGAGCGCGGCGGTCGTGCCGTGGGTCCCGCAGCGTTCCAGCCCCATATTCTCAAGGATCTCCGCGACCGAATCTCCGGCGGCGGGGGTCGGCGCGAGCGACAGGTCGACGATCCCGTAGGGGACGTTCAGCCGTCTCGCCGCCTCGGTGGCGACGAGCTGCCCGACGCGCGTGATCTTGAACGCGATCCGCTTCACCGTCTCGGCGAGCGTCGAGAAATCGCAGTCGCCCGCCTCGCGCACGGCGGCGGCGACCACGCCGGGTCCGCTGACGCCCACGTTGATCACCGAATCGGGCTCGCCGATCCCGTGGACGGCGCCCGCCATAAACGGGTTATCCTCCGGCATATTGGCGAACACGACGAGTTTCGCGCACCCGAGCGAGTCGCGGTCAGCGGTGCGGAGCGAGGTCGCCTTCACGATCCTGCCCATCAGGTTGACGGCGTCCATATTGATCCCGGCTTTGGTCGAGGCGACGTTGACCGACGAGCACACGTTCTCGGTCACGGCGAGCGCCTCGGGGATCGACGCGATCAGCGCCTCGGCGCCGCGGGTCATTCCCTTCTGTACGAACGCCGAGTAGCCGCCGATAAAGTTGACGCCGAGCGAGGTCGCGGCGCGCTGCAGCGTCTCCGCCAGCCGCACGAAGTCCTCGGGCGACGCGTTCGGCGCGACGAGCGAAAGCGGGGTGACCGAGATCCGCTTGTTCACGATCGGGATCCCGTACTCG
>CAMJDE010000009.1 GCA_946404295.1 uncultured Clostridia bacterium
ACCTTTTTCGCATAAACCGTCGTTTTCCGAGCGAAACCATTTTCTTGAAAAACACCTTGACAGCATCAAAAAAGCGTGCTATAATAGGCACAACCGTTTGAAATCCGATGAAAGGAGATCCCCGCGCCATGAAAAAGACGAATATGGGCTCTTCCTTTTATTATTATGCGTTCTTCCGCTTTTATCGGGAGTTTTCTTTTGATGCCCGGAAGCAGACGGCAGACAGAACGTAAACGGAAAGAATCGGTTTATGAGGTGCGCCGCCCTGTTTTCGGACAGAGGCGGTTTTTTTCTTGAAACGGGGCGGAGCGACCGTCCGGGAGGCGAAAAATGGAGTTGAACGAAGCGAGGGAACTGATCAAAAAGACCGACGAAGAGATGGCAAAACTCTTCGTCGCCCGTATGGAGGCGGTGCGAAAAGTCGCGGAGTACAAGCGCACGCACGGGTTGCCGATCGAGGACAAAGAGCAGGAAGCGCGGGTGATCGAGGGGCGGAGCGCCCTTGTCGACGACCCCGAACTCCGCTCGTTTTACGTGCGGTTCCTCCGGGGCGCGATCGAGGTCAGCAAGAGTTATCAGCATCGGCTGACCGAGGGGATGCGGGTCGCCTACAGCGGGGTGGAAGGGGCGTTCGCCCACGTCGCCGCCCATCGGATCTTCCCCGACGGGACGGCGATTGCCTACCCCTCCTTTGAAGCCGCCTACGCCGCCGTCGAGGCGGGCGAGTGCGACGTCGCGGTCCTCCCGATCGAAAACAGTTTCGCGGGCGAGGTCGGACGGGTGCTCGACCTGATGTTCTCGGGCGCGCTCTACGTCAACGGGGTCTACGACCTCTCGATCACGCAGAACCTGCTCGGGGTCCCGGGCGCGAAACCGTCGGACGTCAAAACCGTCGTCAGCCATCCGCAGGCGCTCGCCCAATGCGGGGCGTACCTGCGCGCGCACGGCTACAAGACCGAGACGGCGGAGAACACCGCCCTCGCGGCGAAAGAGGTCGCCGAGCGCGGCGACGTGACGGTCGCCGCCGTCGCGAGCGGCGAGACGGCGGAACTCTACGGGCTCTCGATCCTCGACCACGACGTCAACGAGAGCAAGAACAACACCACGCGCTTCGCCGTTTTCTCGCGGGCGGAAAACCCCTCGTCGGGGCACGACGGCGGGGCGTTCCTCCTGCTCTTCACCGTGAAGGACGAGGTCGGCGGGCTGGCGACGGCGATCAACCTGATCAGCGCCTACAACTTCAACCTCCGCGTCCTGCGCTCCCGCCCGATGAAGGATCTGCCTTGGCACTACTACTTCTACGCCGAAGCCGAGGGCGACGCCGCGTCCGACGACGGACGCCGGATGCTCGCCGCTCTGCGCGGGGTCTGCCCGATGGCGAAGATCGTCGGTCAGTACAAAGCGACGGGCGAACGGGGAGGGCAAACGATATGACGATCCGAATGGAACTCGGCGAGCGGAGCTACGAGATCGTCCTCGAGCGCGGCTGTCTCAAAAAAGCGGGATCACTCCTCGCCCTCGACCGGAAGGCGCTGATCATAACCGACGACGGCGTGCCGGAAGAATACGCGAAAACCGTCGCCCGCGCCTGCAAGGACCCCGTGATCGAAACGATCCCGCAGGGCGAGGGGAGCAAGTCCTTCCCCGTCCTCGAACGCCTGCTCTCGAAGATGCTCGCGGCGGGCTTCACCCGCTCCGACTGCGTCGTCGCCGTCGGCGGCGGGGTGGTGGGCGACCTCTCGGCGCTCGCCGCCGCGCTCTATATGCGCGGAATCGACTTTTACAATATCCCCACGACCCTGCTCTCGCAAGCCGACAGTTCGATCGGCGGCAAGACCGGGATCGACCTCGACGGCGTGAAGAATATCGTCGGCACGTTCAGCCAGCCGAAAAAGGTCCTGATCGACCCCGATCTGCTTGCGACCCTTCCCCCGCGCCAGGTCGCGGCGGGACACGCCGAGATCGTGAAGGCTGGGCTGATCGCCGACGCGGAGCTTTTCTCACTCTACGAGAGCGGCGAAGTCGACGTCGCCGAGGCGCTCCGGCGGGCGCTGCTCGTGAAAAAGCGGGTCGTCGAAGAGGACGAACGCGAGGGCGGGCTGCGCCGCATCCTCAACTTCGGGCACACGCTGGGGCACGGGATCGAGAGCGTGACGGGGCTTCTGCACGGCGAGTGCGTCGCCCTCGGGATGATCCCGATGTGTTCCCCCGCCGTCCGCGCCCGGCTGATCCCGGTGCTTGCGCGGCTCGGGCTCCCGACGGCGGTTTCCGCCGACCCCGACAAGGTCTACGCCGCGCTGCTCCACGACAAGAAGGCGGCGGGCGGAAAGATCGTCTCGGTCGTCGTCGAAGAGATCGGCGCCTGCAAACAGATCGCCCTCTCCCCCGCCCTGCTCCGCGAAAAAATCGAAACGGTGGTGACACGATGAAAAACGTTTTCGGAACCAATCTGACGCTGACGCTCTTCGGCGAAAGCCACGGCGCCGCCGTCGGCGGCGTGCTCGACGGGCTCGCCCCGGGGATCCCGGTCGACCGCGAGGCGATCGAGGGGAAACTCGCCCTTCGCCGCCCGCAGGGCGCGATCTCGACCGCCCGGGTCGAAACCGACGACTTCGAGATCGTCAGCGGCGTCTTTGAGAACAAAACGACCGGAACGCCGCTCTGCCTGCTGATCCGGAATCAGAACGTCCGGTCGGGCGA
Source organism: uncultured Clostridia bacterium (assembly GCA_946404295.1). Taxonomy (GTDB): domain Bacteria; phylum Bacillota; class Clostridia; order Oscillospirales; family CAG-272; genus UBA1740. Next base: position 2,701 of record CAMJDE010000009.1, read on the forward strand.
CTACGCCGCGACCAAGGATCTGCCGCGTCCGGGTCACGCCGACTACACCGCCTTCGTCAAATACCACGGTTTCGCCGACTACCGCGGCGGCGGGCATTTCTCGGGGCGCGTGACGGCGGCGCTGGTCGCGCTCGGCGCGATTGTGCAGACGGCGCTCGAAAAGCGGGGCGTGCGGATCGGCACGCATATCGCGCGGCTCGCCGGGATCCCCGACCGGGCGTTTGCGGATTATGACGCCGATATCACCCTCCTTGCCGATCGTTCCTTCCCCGCCCTCGACGGGGGGGCGGTCGCGAAAATGCAAGCCGCGATCGTCAAAGCGAAGGAAGAGGGGGACAGCGTCGGCGGCGTGCTCGAGACCGCCGTGACCGGGCTTCCCGCCGGGGTGGGCGAACCCTGGTTTGATACGCTCGAAGGGCTGCTCTCGCACGGGCTGTTCTCGATCCCCGGCGTCAAGGGGGTCGAGTTCGGCGACGGGTTCGCCATCGCTGACCTGCGCGGCAGCGAAGCGAACGACGCCTTCGTCCCGGCAAACGGCGGGGTCGCGACGGCGACCAACCGCAACGGCGGGATCAACGGCGGGATCTCGAACGGGATGCCGCTTCTCTTCCGCTGCGCCGTCAAACCCACGCCCTCGATCGCGAAAACGCAGAAAACGGTCGACCTTTCGACGGGGAACGCCGCCGAACTCTCGCTCGTCGGGCGGCACGATCCCGCGATCGTCCACCGGGCGCGCGCGGTGGTCGACGCCGTGACCGCGCTGGTGCTCGCCGACGCCCTCGCCGGACGCTACGGCACGGATTGGCTGAGGGGAGACGAATGAAATACGGTCTGATCGGGGAAAAACTCGGGCACAGTTTTTCCCGCGAGATCCACGAAAAACTCGGACGTTACGAATACGCGCTCCGCGAGATCCCGAGCGAAGAACTCGACGCGTTTATGCGGGCGCGGGACTTTTGCGGGATCAACGTGACGATCCCCTATAAAACCGACGTGATCCCGTATCTTGACGAACTCTCCGACCTCGCGCAGGCGGTCGGCGCGGTCAATACGGTGGTCAACCGGGGGGGCAAACTCTACGGCGACAATACCGACGTGTGGGGGCTGATCTCGCTGATCCGCCGCCTGACCCCCGACCTCGCGGGTAAGACGGTGCTGATCCTCGGAACCGGCGGCACCAGCAGGGCGGCGCTCGCCGCGGCGAAAGAACTCCGCGCGGAGAAAGCCGTCCGCGTCAGCCGCACGGGGCGCGACGGCGCCCTCACCTACGAGGAGGCGTACCGAGATCTGTCCGACGCCGACTTTCTCGTCAACACGACCCCGGTCGGGATGTTCCCGCACGCCGGGAAAAGCCCGATCGACCTCTCGCGCTTCCCTCGCCTTGCGGGGGTGGTCGACGCGATCTACAATCCGCTTTCGACCCGCCTGCTCCTCGACGCCCGCGCGCTGGGGATCCCCGCCGAAAACGGACTGTATATGCTGACGTCCCAGGCGATGCGCTCGGCGGAACTCTTCACGGGAGAGCCGATCGGCGAACGCGTGACCGAAAAGATCTATACCGAACTGCTTTCCGAGAAACGGAACGTCGTCCTGATCGGGATGCCGGGGTCCGGCAAAAGCACGGTCGGGCGCCGTCTCGCAAAGCAACTCGGCCGCCCCTTCCGCGATACCGACGAGGAGATCGTCGCGCGCGCCGGTAAGCCCATCCCCGAGATCTTCCGGGACGAGGGCGAAACGGCGTTCCGCGATCTGGAGAGCGCCGTGATCGCCGACCTCTCGCAGTACGGCGGCGCGGTGATCGCGACGGGCGGCGGCGCGATTCTTAGGCAGGAGAACCTCGACGCGCTCCGTCAGAACGGCGCGCTCGTCCACCTCGACCGTCCGCTCGACGACCTGATCCCCACCTCCGACCGTCCGCTCTCCGACGACGCCGAAAAACTCCGCGCGCTCTACGCCGTCCGCGACCCGCTCTACCGCGCGGCGGCGGATCTGACCGTCCCGGTCCGCGGCGCGCCTGAAAACGTCACCGATATCATATTGGAGAAACTGAAATGAAACTGCTCGTTATCAACGGTCCCAACCTGAACCTGCTCGGCATCCGCGAGCCCGCGATCTACGGCGCCGAGACCTACGCCGAACTCTGCCGCCGCGTGAAGGAACACGCCGAAGAGCGGGGGATCGACGTCGAACTCTATCAGTCGAACCACGAAGGAGACCTGATCGACCGCATCCAGCTCGCCTACGGAACGATCGACGGCATCGTCATCAACCCGGGCGGCTACACGCATACCAGCGTCGCGCTGCTCGATGCGGTCAAGGCGGTCGGCATCCCGACGGTCGAGGTGCATATCTCGGACGTCGCGAGCCGCGAGGACTTCCGGCAGGTCAGTTATATCCGTCTCGCCTGTATCGCGACGATCGCGGGGCACGGGCTGAACGGCTATCTGGAAGCGATGGATCTTCTGATCGGGGGAAACGAATGAAGGCGGTATTCTCCCCCTCGACCCCGCGCGGCTCGGTCGAAGCGCCCCCGAGCAAGAGCGCGGCGCACCGCCGCCTGATCTGCGCCGGACTCGCGGACGGGGTCAGCGTCCTTTCGGGGATCGCGCCGTCGGAGGATATCGCGGCGACGGTCGACTGCCTGTGCTCGCTCGGCGCGAAGATCGATTTTACGGGGAACGCCGCGACGGTACTCGGGTGCGACCCCCGAAAGGCGACGTCCGCGACGCTTCCCTGCCGCGAGAGCGGCAGCACCCTGCGCTTCTTTCTGCCGCTCTGTCTGCTCTCGGGCAATCCCTTCACCCTTTCGGGCAGCGAAAAACTCCTCTCGCGCCCGCTCTCGGTCTACGAAGAGTTGGCGAGTGAAAAAGGATTCCTTCTGAAAAAGGAGAGCCGCGCCGTCTCGGTCGCGGGGCGCCTGACGCCCGGAACCTACACCCTGCCGGGCGACGTCAGCTCGCAGTTCGTCACCGGTCTGCTCTTCGCGCTCCCGCTGCTTGATGGCGACAGCACGATCGTTCTGACCCCTCCCGTCGAGAGCCGGGGGTATATCGATATGACGCTTTCCGCGCTTGCCGAACACGGCGTCAGAGCCGCGTGGCAAAACGAAACGACCCTTGCCGTCCCGGGCGGACAGACCTATCTGCCCCGCGCCGGAAAGATCGAGGGCGACTGGTCGAACGCCGCCCCCTTCCTCTCGCTCGGCGTCGCCGTCACGGGGCCGGACGAAAATAGTCTGCAGGGCGACAAAAAGATCGTCGACGATCTCGCCGCGCTCGACCGCGGCTGCGCCGAGATCGACCTTTCGGACACTCCCGACCTCGCGCTCGTCCTCTTCGCCCACGCCGCGCTCCGTCACGGCGGGCGGTTTACCGGCACCAAGCGGCTCGCGCTCAAGGAGAGCGACCGCGGACGGGCGATGCAGGAGGAACTCGCGAAATGCGGGGTCGCCGTCGCGATCGGCGAAAACGAGATCACGGTCGCGGGCGGCGCCGTCGCGCCGCGCGAACCCTTCGCGGGACACAACGATCACCGGATCGTGATGGCGACCTCGGTCCTCGCCGCGCGCCTCGGCGGAACGGTCGAGGGGATCGGGGCGGTCAACAAGAGTTTCCCCGATTTCTTTCAAAAACTGAAACAGATCAATATCAAGGTGGAGATCGAAGATGGAATGGATATCGAAAAGTAACGTGCTGATCGTCGGGCTCGGACTGATGGGCGGGAGTTACGCGAAGGGGCTGAAACGGCTGGGCTTCCGCGTGACGGCGCTGGCGCGCCGCCCCGAAACCGTCGCCTACGCCAAGGAACACGGGATCATCGACGAGGGCTCGCACGAGGTCGACCCGAAACTCGTCGGAGACGCCGACGCGGTGGTATTCGCCCTCTATCCCGGGGTGTTCAAGGACTGGATCCGCAAGTATCAGAAGTATCTGAAACCCGGCGCGCGCCTGACCGACGTGACCGGCGTCAAACGCTGCATCGTCTACGATATACAGGCGATGCTCCGCCCCGACGTCGAGTTTATCGCCGCCCACCCGATGGCGGGGCGCGAGGTCTACGGCGTCGAGAACAGCGACGAGCGGATCTTCTTTAACGCCAACTACATCGTGACCCCGACCGACAAAAACACCCCCGAGGCGATTGAGTGGTGCAAGGATCTCGGGCGCATCCTCGGCTTCCGCAAGGTCAGCGTGCTGTCGCCCGAGGAACACGACGAGATGATCGGCTTTCTTTCCCAGTTGACCCATTGCATCGCCGTCTCGCTGATGACCTGTTCGGACAACCGGCACCTCGTCGACTACACCGGCGACAGTTTCCGCGATCTGACCCGCATCGCCCGCATCAACGACGCGATGTGGAGCGAACTCTTCCTTCTGAACCGCGACGACCTTCTGAAACAGATGGATCTGTTCATTTCCGAGTTCGGCGAACTCCGCCGTCTGCTCGCCGAGGGCGACGCCGAGGGGCTGCGCGAAAAAATGCGGCTCTCGACCGAGCGCCGCGCCTACTTCAATAAATGACCGAGAGAGGAACCACGCCCATGATGAACATGAACTTCAAACGCAAACTGCCGATCCCGATGGAGACGAAGGAGATGTACCCCGTCACGCGGGAAATGGAAGAGGCCGTCGAGCGCTGCCTTACCGAACTGAAAGCGATCTTTTCGGGCAAGAGCGACAAAATGGCGCTGATCATCGGCCCCTGCTCCGCCGACAACGAGGACAGCGTGATCGACTATATCACCCGGCTGATCCCCGTGCAGGAGAAGGTGAGGGACAAGATCCTGATCGTCCCGCGCATCTACACCAACAAGCCCCGCACGACGGGCGACGGCTACAAGGGTCTGGTGCATCAGCCCAACCCGACGGGCGAGCCCGACCTCTTCAAGGGGATCATCGCGACGCGCGAACTGCATATGCGTGCCGTGAAGGAGACGGGATTTGCCTGCGCCGACGAGATGCTCTACCCCGAAAACCACAAGTATCTCGACGACCTGCTCGGCTACGTCGCGGTCGGCGCGCGGAGCGTCGAGGATCAGCAGCACCGTCTGACCGCCAGCGCGATCGAGTGCCCCGTCGGAATGAAGAATCCGACCAGCGGCGACCTCTCGGTCATGATGAACGCCATCCTCGCCGCCCAGCATCAGCACGACTTCATCTACCGCGGCTGGGAGGGGCGCTCGGGCGGCAACCCCTACGCCCACGCGATCCTGCGCGGCTACGTCGACAACACCGGAGCGAGTTTCCCGAACTACCACTACGAGACGCTCGTCCACCTCGCCGACCTCTTCGCGAAGCGCGAGGTGCGGAACCCCGCCGTCATCGTCGACTGCAACCACGCCAACAGCGGCAAAAACCCGTTTGAACAGCCCCGGATCATGAAAGAGGTGCTCCACTCCTGCCGCCTCAACCCCGAACTGCGGCGGCTGGTCAAGGGCTTTATGGTCGAGAGCTACATCGAGGACGGCAACCAACCCCTCGACGGCGGCGTCTACGGCAAAAGCATCACCGACGCCTGCCTCGGTTGGGAGAAATCCGAGCGCCTGATCCTCGATATGGCGGACGCGCTGTAAAAAGGATTCTCGCGGTCGACCGCAGCGGACGATAGAACGCCCTCCGCGTTTTGCGGAGGGCGTTCCGATATTTTTCTCGGGTTCATACGGCTGCGCCGAAATGAAAGCGTCCGTTCGACGAACGGACGCTTTCTTCATTCGATCGGTTTGTCGGCTTCGATCATCGCGTGGAAAAGTGCGACTTCCCGGTTCCACGCCTCGCACGACGGATCGGTCCGGCGATCGGGGAGCGACGCGTTCTCGGAGAGGTATTTTCCGAGAAAGGCGGTCGCTTTCTTCGCACCGAAGTAGTTCAGGTGGTCGCCGTGATCGCGGGTGTCGGTCTTCCAGTCGATCGGCACCTCGTCGGAGAGGAGGTTCATATCGACGAAGGCAACGCCGACCTCCTCCGCGAGCGCGGCAAGACGCTCGTGCCGTCCCTCGCTCCAGTTGAGTGCGCTCGGCGCGGAAACGAGGATCAGGCGAGCGCCGTTTTCGTCGCAAAGTTCCTTGATCCACTCGACGTAATAACGGTTCTGGCTCGCGATCCGCACGGACTCCTTGTCCTTCGCCTTCCCCGTTTCGTAGACGGCGGCGACTTCGGTCGAAAAACGGTAGCCCTTCAAATCGCAGGCGCTCTCGTCGTCGGTCACTCCCCCGTTCCCGCCGATCTCCTTCCACTTGTTGTGATTGGTGAAGACCGAAAAAATCCCGCCGAGTTCGCGAAGCATCACGTTCGACGTCGACACCTTGCGGAAGATCGCGTTGGTTTCCAGAATCACGACCTTCGGCGATTGCGCGGAAAACACGCGGTCGAGGATCTCTTCGGTATCCGAAAGCAACTGCCCCGACGTCGCGCAGCAGTAGGACGTGACGCCGTACTCCTCAAAGAGCAGAAGCGGGATCAGCGAACTGTAGGTCTCGCTGTCCCCGACCATCAGCACGTCGACGGTGTTTTCGGGTTCGTCGTACACACCGCGAATCGAGGGGTCGAGCGCTCCCTTCGACCGATCGCTCTCCTCCGAGAAAACGAGGAGCGAGAGCAAAAGGATCAATCCGATGAGCAGGGCGACGAAACCGAGCGAGAAAGCGAGTTTTTTCACCGTTTCTTTTTTCATTCCGTCACCCCCTCAAAACTGTGCGTAGAGCGGATCGACCGGCGCGTAGCCGAAGCCGTAAGCGCCGAAAACCAGAACGAACAGGATCAGGGCGTACCAGATCGTCCAGCGGATCGCGACGTGCCGCCGCCCGATCAGGTCGCGCACCGAGCCGCGCGTCTCCTGCCATACGCTGACGGCGAAAACGATCGCGACGGTGACGAATACGATCGCAAGATCGTGGAGATCAAGCCCGCACTTCTCAAAGAACGCCCGGTTGAAAGAAGAGACGGAGAACTCCGTCACCATCTTCCCGAACATTTCGAGTCCGCTCAACAGTCCGTTGGCGCGGAAGAACAGTTCCCCGATCACGACGAGGACCGTCGTGCGAATCATCTGCAGAAGCCGATAGGGGAAGCATTCGGGGTTGACGTGCAGTTTCCGGTTGATCCATCGGACGGGCGGCGCGATCAGGTTGCCGAGCAGGATCAGGACGAAGTGATACATCCCGAAGAAGATGAAGTTCCAGTCGGAGCCGTGCCAGAGCCCGTTTGAAAGCCAGACGCAGAAAAGCGCGACGCTCCCGGCAAGCAGCGGACCGTAATGGTTGCCGATCTTTTTGCGCGCCGAGGAGGTCAGTTTTTTCATCTTGTCGGACGCCGTCACGGGATAGAACAAGTAATCGCGGAACCACGCGCCGAGCGTGATGTGCCAGCGTTTCCAGAACTCGGAGATCGTGCGCGAAAAGAAGGGACGCTCGAAGTTCTCGGGCATCGGCACGCCGAAGATTTCGGCGATGCCGATCACGGCGTCCATTGAACCCGAAAAATCCATGTAGAGTTGTACGGTGTAGAGAACGGCGCCGAGCGCGATCACCCCGCCGTCGCAGTTCCCGTAATCGTTGAAAACGAGAACGACGAAGGAGTTCAGCCGATCCGCGACGACCAGTTTCTTCATCATACCGAAGAGGAATCGCTGCGCCCCCCGCGTCAGGTTGCGGTACTCGATCTGCTTACAGTCCCAGAGCCGTTCCGCCGTCTGCCCGTACCGGCAGATCGGCCCCTCGACGATCGAGGGAAAGAAGGCGAGAAAGAGCGCCAACCGCCCGAGATTCCCGTCGGCTTTCACGACGCCGTGATAGACGTCGAGAACGTACGAGAGCGCCTGCAGCGAGAAGAAACTGATCCCGATCGGCATCAGGTGCTTCGGGACCCGCACCGAGATCGGCGCGTGAAAAGCCGAAAACACCCGGTTGACGTTCACGGCAAAAAAGCCCGAGTATTTGACGACGAGAAGGACCCCGACGTGCAGGATCACCGCCAGCCAAACGATCGCGAGCTGTTTTTTTCGGTATTTCTTTTTGAGGGTTTTGCGCGCCTCTTTGTCAAGTTCCGCCGTCGCCGCCTTCTGCTCGGTCTGCACGCGGTCGAGCCAGATCCCGAAATAATGGACCGTCAGCGTCGACGCGAGCAGATACGCGATCAGAGCGCCGCTGACAAACCAATAAAACAGGTAACTTGCGGCAAGGAGCCAGTATTTCTTTCCCCCCTTCGGGATCAGGGCGTAGCCGAGTACCGCGAGCGGGAGAAACAGGATGAAAAACTCGGGGGCGAAAAACGAGGTCATCGCGGCGCCCTTCCCCGCCCCGAGAAGACTTGCAAGCGACATCTGCGGGATCAATCCTCCCGCAGCCGTTCGATCATCGCCATCATCCGCTTGGCGGAATTGAAGTTGTCGGGGATGATCTCGACCGCCGGGATCGTGACGTCAAAGGCGTCCTCCAGTTCCGCGATCAGCGAGATGATGAGCAGGGAATCGAGGTAATGCCCGTCGATCAGATCCTCGCAGTTCTCGTAATCGACGCCCGGGTTCAGATCCTCCAGGATCTCAAGCAGTTGTTCCATCGTTTTTATCCTTTCTCAAAGGTCGTAATTCGGCGTGTTGAGTTGCAGGGTTTCAAAAGGTTTCCGGACGCAGACCGCCGTCCCGTCCTCCCGGATCAGATAGACCGCCGGGACGTCGCGGGAGAGAAACAGCGCGATCCCCTCGGTCATACAGTAGGCGCCGGCGTTCTCAAAGCAGAGAACGTCCCCGATCCGGACGTCGGGCAGCGGCAGCTGTTTGACGATGATGTCGTTCATCGAGCAGAGCGAGCCGCAGACCGTCCGTTTCGTCCCCTCGGGTTCGCCATCTTTCCCGACGACCGAGACGCGCGGGCGCTTCATCGCCATCGCCTGTCCGAAATAGACGAGATGGTGCATTCCCCCGTCGACGAGGACGTAATCGGTCTCCTTATTTTTTTTGATATCGACGATATGCGTATAGTACTTCCCGCAGGAGGCGGCGACGCTCCGCCCGAGTTCCAGCGTGATCTTCTTCCGATACCGCATCCCGCCGACGATCCGGGAGAACTCCGCGAGGTATTCCTCCTCGTCAAAGTCTTCGCCCTCGAAATACGAGACCGGAAAGCCGGGGCCGTATTCGAGGACCTCCGGCGCAAAGCCGCACTCCTCTTCCAGCCGGGCAAGAAAAGCGTCGAGCGCGCCGATCTCGCGAGCGATCTTTTTGACCGAGAATTTCTGCGTTCCCGAAAAGAACTGGATCCCGACGACCCGGACGAGCGGCGTCTTTTCCGAGGAGGAAACGATCTCGTCGATCTCGTCTTCGTTGATCCCGAACTGACTGTCGTTGGTCAGCCGCAGAAGCACGCGGATCTGTCTCCCGTACTTTTCGGCAAGGTCGCAGAACAGCCGGTACTGCGTCGTCGACTCAACGGTCAGCACGCCGCGAAAATCCGCGTCCGCGATCAACCCTTCGATAAACGACGGCGTCTTGTAAACGCCCGAAATGACCGTCTTTTCGCTCTTGATCCCGAGCGCGCGGCAGACCGCCGCTTCGCCCGGCGAACAGATCTCGAAGGCGTCGACCCGATCGGCGATCTCCCCCGCGATAAACGGGTTCGCCTTCACGGCGTAACAGAGCGAGCAGTTCTCGGGCAGGCGCGAACGCAGATACGCGACGCGCCGGGAAAGAACGCGGACGTCGAAGGTATAGAACGCGGTCGGACAATCGGCGGGCAGACGGTCAGGATTTGCCATCGTTTGCCTTCCTTTCCGCCGCCAGAACGGCGGCTTTCCGGTCGATTTTTCCGTTTTTCGTCATCGGCATCTCGTCAAGCCGCCGGAGAAATCCCGGCACCATAAAGGGCGGCAGCGTCGCCGTCAGACGGGCGTGAAGTTCGGCTTTTTCAACCGATCCGACGTAGTAGCCCTTCAGCCGATCGTTCTCAAAAACGCAGAAACAGCGATCCACCCCTTCGATCCCGGCGATGGCGTGCTCGATCTCCTCGAGTTCGATCCGGTGTCCCTGATACTTGATCTGATTGTCGCTCCTGCCGCAGAAAAAGAGGTCTCCGTTCCCGTCGTAGCGACCGAGATCCCCCGTCACGTAGATCCGCTCGGGATAGGCGGTGTTCAGGGGATTCTGAATAAAACTCGCGGAGGTCTTCTCGTCGAGCCGGTAATACCCGAGCGCCAGCGCCGTTCCCCGAACGACGATCCGTCCGATCACGCCGGGTTCCGTGATCTTTCGGTCCCCGTCGTCCAAAAGAAAGACGTCCTCGTTCGGAAAACTCTTGCCGATCGGAATGCCGCCCGAGTAGTCGCGCCCCCGCTCCAGAATATGATAGGTGCAGTTGCAGGTGATCTCGGTCGGACCGTAGAGGTTGACGAATGTCGCGTCGGGCAGACGCGCCATCCACGCCGCAAGGTGCTTATAGGGCATCACCTCGCCGCTGAACAGGACGCGCCGCACGCTCGTCGGCGTTTTGTAATCAAGCCCGTGAAAGGTCGTGACGAGGCAGAGCGCCGAGACCGCCCAGGTCAGCGTGGTGACCTCGTTCTCGCACAGATAGTCGAGCAGGCGCGTCGGCGCCGAAAAGAACTTGCGCGGCACGACGACGAGCGTCGCTCCGGTCTTCAGGGCGGAATAAATATCCTTCACCGACACGTCGAAATCGAACGGCGCCTGATTGGCGATGACGTCGTCCGCTCCAATCCCGAAAAGCGGGACGAACTGACCGATAAAATCGATTACGCTCTTGTGCGAGACGACGATCCCTTTCGGCACCCCGGTCGAGCCCGACGTAAAGTTGATATACAGCGGATCGGCGTCGATCATACCGGCGCGCACCCGCGAAAGCGCTTCCGCGTCTTCCCCGCCGTCGATCAACTCTTCCGCCGCGAGAACCGTCTTGCCCGGAAAAAGCGTCCGCGCTTTTTCAACTTGCGCCGCGGTCGTCAGGACGACGTCGGGCGAGAGAACGTCGACGATCTGCCCGAGCCGACCGTCGGGCAGTTCGGGGTTGAGCATACAATAACAGCCCCCCGCGCAAACCGTCCCGAAAAAGGAACAGAGCGCGAGAACCCCTTTTTCCATATATACGCCGACGGGTCTCAGCCGAACGCCGTATCCGATCAGCGCCGTGCCGATCGCGCGCGCGGAGCGGCGAAGATTGGCGTAGGTAATCCGCTCTTCCTCTTCTTTCACGGCGATCTTATCGGCGTATCGGGCGGCGGTTTGATCCAAGTAATCAAGGACGGTCAGAGTCATTTTGGTTTTTCGTGATTCCTTTCGGCTCGGTATTAACGATTTCCCGAAACGACGGGCCTTTTCAAATTGTATCACATTTCGACGCGAAAAACAATAGAACTGTGGAAATATTGTCACGATAGCGAATAGATACCTTTTCGCCCCCGCGCGCGAGGGCGCCCTCCCCGGTCGGAAAAACGGCGGCGGAAGGCGGGCGTTTTTTCAATTTCTCCCTCTCTTGCTTTTTCTTTCGAAGCGGTGTATAATGGGAACGGCGGCGGAATATTCATTTTTCGGGCGTTTCATTCGCTTTTATTCAAGAAATATTCATTTAACGCAAAAATATTTTCTTAAAATATCTTGACATTTCTATTTTGGGGTTGTATAATTATTCATATCTTTTGAAAAGGTGACGAAAATGACGAAGGTTTTTATTGACGGGAGCGCCGGGACGACCGGGCTGCGGATCCGCGATCGGCTCGCCGCGCGCGGGGATATCGCCCTGATCGAGTTGCCGGACGAAAAGCGGAAGGATCCCGCCGCGCGCGCCGACGCGCTGACGCGGGCGGACGTCGCGTTTCTGTGCCTGCCCGACGACGCCGCGCGAGAGGCGGTTTCGCTGCTCGGCGACGCGCCGACCGTCGTGATCGACACCTCGACGGCGCACCGGGTCGCACCCGGCTGGGCGTACGGTTTCGCGGAGATCGGCGGACGGCGTGAAGAGATCGCGCGCGCCAAGCGGATCGCCAACCCGGGCTGCCACGCCAGCGGATTTCTTTCGCTCGTCGCGCCGCTCGTTTCCGCGGGTCTGCTCTCCAAGGACGCCGCCCTCTCCTGCTTTTCGCTCACGGGTTACTCGGGCGGCGGGAAGAAGATGATCGCCGAATACGAGGATCCCGCGAACGCCGAACGGCTGAAAGCCCCCCGGATCTACGGACTGTCGCAGGCGCACAAGCATCTCCCCGAGATGCAGGCGGTCGCGGGGCTGACCCGTCCCCCGGTGTTCGCCCCGATCGTCTCGTCGTTCTACGCGGGGATGGCGGTCGCGGTCGAACTGCCCGCCGAACTCCTGAACGGAACGCCCGGCGACGCGATCGACCTCTACCGCACCGTCTATTCCGGGCCGATCGTCCGCTACGCCGGCGCGGCGGATCCCGACGGACTGCTCTCCGCCGGAGCGTTTGCCGGACGCGACGATATGGAGATCTCGGTTTTCGGGGGAGACGAACGGATCCTGCTCGTCTCGCGGTTCGACAATCTCGGTAAGGGCGCGTCGGGCGCCGCGATCCAGAATATGAACATTGCGCTCGGGCTCCCGGAGGAAACGGGGCTCGTGCTCGGATGAAAAACCAAGCGTAAAGGGGATAAAGAAGTGAAAATCGTAAACGGCGGCGTCTGCGCCGCAAAGGGATTTCGGGCGAACGGCGTTCATTGCGGGATCCGCAAAAACCGCACCAAACGCGACCTGTCGCTGATCGTCAGCAAGGTTCCTGCCTCGGCGGCGGCGGTCTACACGACCAACCTCGTCAAGGGCGCGCCGCTGCTCGTGACCCGGCAGCACCTCGCGAACGGCGTCGCCCGCGCGATCGTCTGCAACAGCGGGAACGCCAATACCTGCAACGAAAACGGGATCGAGATCGCCGAGAAGATGAGCGCCCTGACGGCGAAGACGCTCGGGATCGATCCCTCTGACGTGATCGTCGCCTCGACCGGGGTGATCGGTCAGCCGCTCGATATCGCGCCGATCGAGGCGGGGCTCCCCGCACTCGCGGCGGGGCTGTCGGACGACGGAAGCCGCCTTGCCGCCGAGGGGATCATGACGACCGACACGGTCCTAAAAGAGGTCGCGGTCGAGTTCACGCTCTCGGGCAAAACCTGCCGGATCGGCGGGATCGCGAAGGGGAGCGGGATGATCCACCCCAACCTCGCGACGATGCTCGTTTTCATCACCACCGACGCGAAGGTCTCGTCCGCGATGCTGAAGCGGGCGCTCTCGACCGACGTTTCCGACACCTTCAATATGGTAAGCGTCGACGGCGACACCTCGACCAACGATATGGTGACGGTCTTGGCGAACGGGCTTGCCGGCAACCCCGAGATCGTCTCGGAGGGCGAGGACTTCTCGACCTTTATGGAGGCGCTGAACTCGGTGACCGTTTCGCTCTGCCGCCTGATCGCGGGGGACGGCGAGGGCGCGACCCGACTGCTCGAGTGCCGCGTCAGCGGCGCCGCCGACAAGGCGACCGCCCGCAAGGTGGCGAAGAGCGTGATCTGCTCCAGTCTTCTCAAAGCCGCGATGTTCGGCGCCGACGCCAACTGGGGGCGCGTCCTCTGCGCCATCGGTTACAGCGGCGCGGCGGTCGACGTCTCCAAGATCGACGTCGCCTTCGCGAGCGCCGCGGGGACGATCCCGGTCTGCAAAAACGGCTGCGGCGTGGAGTTCTCGGAGGAGAAGGCGAAAGCGATCCTCTCCGAAAAGGAGATCGAGATCCTCGTCTGCCTGAACGCCGGGACCGAGTCCTCGAACGCGTGGGGCTGCGACCTCACCTACGATTACGTCAAGATCAACGGCGACTACCGCACCTGAAAGGATGGAACAATGCTGAACGCGATCACCAATCACGAACGCGCCGAGATCCTGATCCAGGCGCTCCCCTACATCAAACGCTACAACGGAAAAACCATCGTCGTCAAGTACGGCGGCAACGCCATGATCGACGACCAACTGAAAGCCCAGGTGATGGAGGACGTGGTTCTCCTCTCCCTGATCGGGGTGAAGGTCGTGCTGGTCCACGGAGGAGGCCCCGAGATCAGCGGGCTGATGGAGAAACTCGGCAAAAAGCCCGAGTTCGTCGACGGGCTGCGCGTCACCGACGCCGAGACGATGGACATCGTGCAGATGGTCCTCGCCGGCAAGGTGAACAAAACGCTGGTCAATATGCTCGAGAACAAGGGCGGCCGCGCCGTCGGACTCTCGGGGATGGACGGGCGGCTGATCGAAGCCGTACAGAAGGATCCCCGGCTCGGCTACGTGGGCGAGGTCGTAAAGATCCACCCCGCACCCCTGACCGACCTGCTCGAAAAGGGCTATATCCCGGTCGTCTCGACGATCGGCTGCGACCGCGCCGGCAACGCCTACAACATCAACGGCGACACCGCCGCCGCCTATATCGCCGGGGCGCTCGGCGCCGAGCGTATGCTGCTGATGACCGACATCGCGGGCATCCTGCGCGATCGCGACGATCCCGCGTCGCTGATCCCCGAGATCACGGTCGGCGAGGCGGCGCGTCTCCGGGAGCAGGGGGTCATTTCGGGCGGTATGATCCCGAAGGTCGACTGCTGCGTGAAGGCGATCGGCGCCGGGGTGCGCAAGGTGATCATCATGGA
>CAMJDE010000010.1 GCA_946404295.1 uncultured Clostridia bacterium
TTCGGCAGGTGCCCTTTTTGTTGGCGGATCAGTCGGCTTTGAACTCTCCGAGTTTCCGCGCCGGACGGCGCGGAAACTCTAAGGCGCTCGCCATCCTATACGGCTGCCCTTTCCTCTTTTTCGGGCGAGAGCCGGAGAGTAGCCCGCCCGACAAGTCGGGCGGGCGTCAGATCTCTCCTTCTCCGCCCCAATGGTTACTTTTCAACCTGCAAAAACTCCCTGCTCCACCTCATCTGTCTCGCGTTGCTCGACATCTTCCCCTCAAGGGGAAGACTCGGAACGAATCCGTGCCCCCAACGCGCTCGCCGTCGCATAGTCGCCCGGGGCGCGCGGCGTGCCGCACACCTCGGGCTCCTTGCTTTGGGCAAGACCGCTTCCCGAAAAACAGTCCACAGGACTGTTTTTCGCTCGCTAACCCCGTTGGGGAGGCAAAGGTTACGCACGCCGAGATAATCTCTCCTTCTCCGCCAAGTGAGACCTAAATTGAACCCCAAATGTTCAGTTTAGGTCTTTACTTTTTGCCTTTCCATAGTATCCTCTTCCCATCCGAAGCAATTTTTATCACACAAAAGATTGACGAATCCGTTTCTGTGTGGTATAATGAATCAGGGTGATAAAAATGCTGATCGGTCAAATCATAAAAAACGAATCTGAACGCAACGAACAGATGATTCGTGAATACGAAGCATTGATTTCCGAATTGCCGAAAGGATCTTTGATTTGTCGGAAGAACGAATACTACTATCTGAAATTCAGGGATAAAGGCAAGGTTTTCGATCAATACGTAGGCAAAGATTCCGCCGTTGTGGAAGAAATCAGACAAAAACTGGCGCTTCGACGTCATTATAAGGAAATGCTCTCCGCTTTAAAACGAGAGAAAAAAACGATTTGCAGAATGCTTGAGGGACTGACATGATTATTTATCACGGAAGTACGGTAGCGGTTGAAAAGCCGGAAATCATACGGAGCGATGCGTGCCTTGATTTCGGTTTCGGATTTTATACGACGACGTCATACGAACAGGCTGAACGCTGGGCGAGAATCAAAATGCGTCGTTTGAATGCCGAGCAGGGATGCGTTTCGGTTTACGATTTCGATTTTGAATCTGCGAAAAAGAATGTGGAGATTCTTAGATTCCCAACTGCCGATATAGAATGGTTGCGATTTGTTGTTGCAAACCGTCGCGGCGAAGAGAAAAACAAGGAGGCGGAAATGTTCATCGGTCCCGTAGCGGACGACAACGTGTACCGTTCTATTCGACTCTTTGAAACGGGTGTGCTGGACGCCGAAGAAACTGTAAAAAGATTAAAAACCGAAGTGCTGCAGGATCAATGGGCTTTCCGTTCCGAAAAAGCGTTATCGTTTTTACACTTCATTGAGGCGAAGGAGATCAAGGAGGGGCGTTGAAAATGGGACAGGAGCAATTTGCCGCACTGATGCCGATCATCACCGAGAGTCTGGCAAGTAGGATAGTGCAAGAACAAAAACTGTCGGAAACCGACGCGATTATCGCACTGTATAATTCCAAACTGTACGCTTTGCTTGAAGACGAGAACACCAAGCTTTGGCAGTACAGTACCGAGATGCTTTATCGTCTGTTCGAGGAAGAGCAAAAAACCGGAAGCATATCGTTCCCCGACGTATGAGAGGAGAAAAGGACATGAGCAAAGAAATGTCTTTTACGATTTTTTGTATCGAGAACTATAAGGTCTACAAGTCTTTGAGTGGGCAAGAGACCTTGGCGTTGTTTCGTCAGAACGGTGTTCTCGATTATTTGCACGAGTTTTACGACGTACTTCACACGACCGGATATCAATACGTCAATCACGATATCGATATCTATTTGAAAGCACGGAACGCCGCAGTGCGCGCGTCTGTCTGATGAAATGCAAAACAGATTATGTCAATTGCTTTCAATAATCCAAACAACCAGATTCTATTTCTTCAAAAATAAAACAAACGTTTGGTTGATACTCCGCCAAAAGAAATCGGCAAAACGATTGCACGGGGTTTGATTGAGAACAAGAAAGCACATTTATTTATACGAGCGGGTGTTCTCTTTCGTTTCAACCTATTTAAAATGGGCGGGATAGTATTTCGCGCCTGCCTTTTCGCAAGTATTCAATATAGGCTACTACCGCCCCGCCAACAAAAAGGACATCTGCCATTCGGCAGGTGCCCTTTTTGTTGGCGGATCAGTCGGCTTTGAACTCTCCGAGTTTCCGCGCCGGACGGCGCGGAAACTCTAAGGCGCTCGCCATCCTATACGGCTGCCCTTTCCTCTTTTTCGGGCGAGAGCCGGAGAGTAGCCCGCCCGACAAGTCGGGCGGGCGTCAGATCTCTCCTTCTCCGCCCCAATGGTTACTTTTCAACCTGCAAAAACTCCCTGCTCCACCTCATCTGTCTCGCGTTGCTCGACATCTTCCCCTCAAGGGGAAGACTCGGAACGAATCCGTGCCCCCAACGCGCTCGCCGTCGCATAGTCGCCCGGGGCGCGCGGCGTGCCGCACACCTCGGGCTCCTTGCTTTGGGCAAGACCGCTTCACGACAAACAGTACACCGGACTGTTTGTCGCTCGCTAACCCCTCAAGGGGAAGACTTGGAACGGTGAAGCGTCAATTCATCACTTCTCAACCCTCGGTTTTTCTGTCGGTTGGCGAATGCGTAATGTTATCGTCGGAGAGGTTGACAACCGCGGGAGAGTGTGTTACAATACTCCCAGAAGGCCTTTCGTTAATAGTGCCCAACGAGGTATGCAGTTGGGGATTAACTTGCGAGAGGTCTTCTTTTTCGTATTTGTCAAAACCAATATCGTCTTTTCCTCCGGCGGCTGAAGCGAGTGAAACGTCTTCCCCAACATTTCAGGGGAGCCCCATTGGTTACTATTCAACCCTTGAAAACTCTTTGTTCCGTCTCGCCGGTTTACGACGGCGAGGCGATCGCCCTCTCCGAACCCTGCCGTTTTTCGACGACTTTTCCCCGGTAACGCCAACCGACGGAGCGCAAGACGGGCGCCCTCTTCACGAGGGCGCTTTTTTTGCCGCAAAAATATGAAAAAAACCGTTCTATTATCGCAAAAAAACTTGATTATTTGAACGCGGTCTGCTATAATATATAGGAAGGATAGGTTAAGCAACCTACGCCGACACAATACGCTATCAAAAAGAGGAGAATACGAAATGAAAGTTGCAATTCTGGGATCCGGAAACGGCGCGCTTGCGGAGGCGTTCGAGTGGTCGAGAGCGGGACACGAGATCTATATGTACGATTTCCCGCAGTTTGACAAACAGATCGCCGCGATCACCAAAGCGGGCGGCATTACGAGCGAGGGAATGATGGAGGGCTTTATGCCCGTCAAGTACGCGGGACACGATATCGAGCTGGTCTTGAAGGACGCCGATCTGGTCTTCGCGGTCGGTCCCGCCTACGCGACCGAGCCGTTCGGTAAGGCGTGCGCTCCCTACGCCGCGAAGGGTCAGATCTTCGTGGTCTGCCCGAGTTCCTGCATGGGCGCGATCCTGTTCAAAAACGCGCTGGGGCTCTCGGTCGAGGATCACTCGGTCACGGTCGCCGACACCTCCACGCTTCCCTACGCCGTCCGCATCATCGGCGACGCGAAGATCGCGGTCTACAACCGTCTCGGCGGCGGCGTTCTGCTCGCCACGCTCCCGAGCAGCAAAAACGATATGGTCTACGACCTTCTGAAACCGGTGCACGAATGCGTCGAGAAGGCGAAAAACATCTTCCAGACCTGCCTGCAGAACGCGAACCCGATGCTTCACCCCTGCATCACGACGCTGAACGCGGCGCGCATCGAGGGTCCCGACGACTTCTTCTTCTACGAAGAGGGCGTGACCCCCGGCGTCGGACGGCTGCTGAAAGCGATCGACGACGAGCGCATCGAACTGGGCAAGGCACTCGGGCTTGAGATCGAGAACGACCCGCACATCAGCATCCGTCAGGGGTATCTGACCGAGGAGAGTTACGATCACGGCTACTCGAAGGCGCCCGGCTTCATGGGGATCAAGGCGCAGACGCAGCTCGACTACCGTTACTACAACGAGGACGCGGGCTTTGGTCTTGTGCTGTGGGTCGACCTCGCCGATCGGCTCGGGCTGGAACTGCCCAACGTGCGCGCGATGCTGCAGATCGTTTCGTCGATCATGGGCCGCGACTACAAAGCCGAGAAAGCCCGGACGCTCGACACGCTGGGACTTGCCGGTTACTCGATGGAAGAACTCTTGAAGATCCTGTAATATTCCTTCTTTTGAAACGGGATCTCCCGCCCCGGCGGGGATCCCGTTTCGGTCAGTTTTGATACGACTTGCAGGCGTCATATGGACATACAGACCGAAACCAAACCGCAAAAGCGAAAACGGACGATCGCCTATCTCGGGATCGTCGCGGTCGTTTTCGTATGGGGGCTTTACCCCGTTTTTACGTCCGACCTCCTCGGCGTCTATTCGGGCGGGGCGTTCACGCTCGCGAGTTCGCTCGTGTCCGCCGTCGTTCTTTTGCCGGAGTGTCTGCCCAAACTGAAATATATCGACAGATCCTATTTCAAGGTCGCCGTCCCGACGGGCTTCGTCGTGGGAGCGGCGAACCTGCTCCAGAAGATCGGTCTGACCTATACGACCCCGACGCGCTACGCCTTTCTTGAAAACCTGTCGTGCGTGGTCGTGCCGATCCTGCTCTTCCTGTTCATCCGGAAAAAGCCGCATCCCCTGACGATTTCGGCGAGTTTGCTCTGCCTTGCCGGGTGCTTCATCATGAGCGGGGTGTCGGGTGAGGGCGTCTCGATCGGCGCGGGGGAGATCCTCTGCGCGCTGGCGGGCGTGCTCTACGGCGTGAATATCGCGGCGACGGGGGTTTTTGCCGTCCGGATGAACGCGATGCTCTACGTGATGATCCAGATGTGGGTCAACGTCGCCGTGTCGGGGGTCGCCGCCTTCGCGCTCAACGCGATCAAGGTCGGGGGCAAGCCGATCGAGCGTTTCGCCTTCTCGTGGGAGTGGCGGCATCTTCTTCTCGTCGCGGTCCTGGTGCTGGCGATCAGTACCTTCGGCTGGATCGTCCGCACCGAGGCGCTGAAATACGTGAACGCGTCGGTCGTGGCGGTCATTATGCCCTTCTCCTCGGTGGTGACGGGGATCGTCGCCGTCCTTGTCGGGAAGGATTCCTTTGCGCTTCCGCTCCTCTTCGGGGGGCTGATCATTCTGCTCGCCTCGGTGCTGTCGAGCGTGGCGGACGTCCGCGAAAGCAAACGAAAATACGAACATTTGAAGGAGCCGATCGACGATGATTAAAGTGATCGCAACGGGAGATGCGCTGTTCTGCGCCCCCTTCCCCCCGGAATACAGGAAACTGCGCGCGCCGCTCGACGCGTTTTTGTCCGAGGGCGACGTCCGGATCACGAACCTCGAAACCAACCTCTCGGATTTCGGATCGTTTGCCAACCAGTATTCGGGCGGGACGTGGCTGAACACGCGAAAAGAACTCTTCCCCGCGCTCGCCTCCTTCGGCTTCCACTTCTACGGGACGGCGAACAACCACGCGATGGACTACTCCCACGCGGGGCTTCTGTCGACGCTCCGGACCCTCGACGAAAACGGGGTCGCGCACGCCGGGAGCGGCAAGGACCTCGCGGAAGCCGAAGCGCCCGCGATCCTCCGTCTCGCGGGGGGCAAAACCGCCGCGATCTTCGCCGTCGACGCGTCGATGGAACGCCCGTCGATCGCGGGCAGGGCGAGCCGGATCTTCGCCGGGCGCCCGGGGGTGAACTACCTGCGGCACGAGGACCTTGTCCCGGTGTCGGAGCGCGAGATGGCGGAACTGAAAGCGATCGCCGAAACGACGGGGCTGAACGCCTACCGCGACGCGGAAATCGCGGCGGGCTATCAACTGCCCGACCCCGAGGGAGTCTTCGTGTTCGGCTCGACGGCTTTCACGACCGACGCGACGGCGCCGAGATCGAAGTGCAACGCAAAAGACCTTGCGCGCCTGTGCGGGAATATCGAACGGGCGAAACGCGAAAACGATCTCGTTTTTATCCTGGTGCATTGCCACGACGAGGAGGGGACGGACGAAACCGACCCGCCCGCGTACTTAAAGGAGTTCTGCCGCGCGGCGATCGACGCCGGAGCGCACGCGGTTTTCGGCGGTGGGATACATATCCTGCGCGGTCTGGAACTCTACCGCGGAAAACCGATCTTCTATTCGCTCGGCGACTTTATCTATCAGGGTCCCTTGGTCGAGTATCTGCCGCCCGACTTTATGGAAAAGTACGGGCTGGACGTCGACGCCTCCGCCAAAGAGGCGCTGTGGGTGCGGTCAAAGGGCGGCAAGATCGGGCTCTCAACGAACGAGAAAAACTACCTTTCCGTGGTGCCGAAACTCTGTTTTGACGACGCGGGCGAGTTGACCGACCTTTCGATGATGCCGATCCGCCTGACCTTTATGACCGGGGACGAGGCGGCAGACGGGCTTCCCTACTTCGCCGTGGGCGAGGAGGGCGAACGGGTATTCAAACGGTTCCGGGCAGCGTGTTCCAAACTCGGCACCGAACTGATCTACGAAAACGGAACGATCAAAGTGAGGAACTGATATGGAAATTGCGAAAATCAAAGAACGGATCGAAAAGCAGCTCGCCCTGATCACGAAAACCGAGCGTGATCTTTGGCGGATCCCCGAGGTCGGCTTCAAAGAGTTCAAAACAAACGAGTATATGAAAGCCGCCTTCCGCAAACTGGGGTACGAGTTGACCGAGGCGGAGGGGATCACGGGCTTTTACACCGTCGTCGACACGGGGCGTCCCGGTCCGACGGTGCTGGCGCTCGCGGAACTCGACGCGCTCTACTGCGCCGACCATCCCGAACGCGACAAGGAGACCAACGCCGTCCACGCCTGCGGGCATCACGCCCAATGCGCCGCGCTGCTCGGTCTTGCCGCCGCTTTGAAAGAGGACGGGGCGCTCGACGGGCTGTCGGGCAGGATCAAACTTTGTCTCGTTCCCGCCGAAGAGGGGATCGAGATCGAGTACCGCATGGGGCTGATCAAAGAGGGCAAGATCGGTTTTGCCTCGGGAAAACAGGAGTTCCTTTCGCGGGGGTATTTTGACGACGTGGATCTCGCCTTTATGGTGCACGTCGGGACCGAGAGCGGTTCGGGCGCGCTCTATCGGAAATACAAGGGCTACAACGGGGTGATCCGGAAAAAGATCGTCATTCGCGGGAAAGCCGCGCACGCCGGGGACTGCCCGCATCTCGGGATCAACGCCCTGAACGCCGCGACCCTCGCGATCCAGGCGGTCAACAACCTGCGCGAGACCTTCAAGGAAACCGATTTCGTCCGCTTCCATCCCATCATCACCAAGGGCGGCGACGTCGTGAACGCCGTTCCCGCCGAGGTCGTGATGCAGAGTTACGTCCGCGCGGCGTCAACCGAAGCGCTCGACGGCGCGAACAAGCGGATCAACCGCGCGATCGGCGCGGCGGCGGCGGCGAACGGCTGCACCGTCGAGATCGACGACATCGCGGGAAGCGAGCCCTTCAAAGAGGACGAGATGCTGACCGTCGTTTACAACTCGGTATGCGAGGCGATCGGCGGCAAGGACTGTTACGAAGACAGAAGCGACGAATGGGAGGCGTGCTCGACCGATATGGGCGATATCGCCGTCAATATCCCGGCGATCCACCCCTACTCGATCGGCGCGACCGGGAACGAACACGGCAAGGACTACGCGATCCCGGATCCGACGAAAACCTGCGGCAACTCGGCGCTGCTCCAGTTCGCCCTGATCTCTTCGCTGCTTGAAAACGACGCGCAGAAAGCCAAGGCGATCAAGGCGAACTACAAGCCCGTCTTCCCCACCATCCGCGACTACGTCGCGTTCAAGAAAACGCAGACCGCCGAGCGGGAAATGGTGAAGGAGAACGCGGACGGAACGATCACCGTAAAGTGACGAACCGCGGGGCGGTTCGTCGTGACGTGTCGCGCTCCGCGCAACGTGATGTTTTTTGCCGTCCACGACGGCAAAAGTGATGTTTTCGCCGCCCCAAAAGGGCGGCGAAAATGATGTAACCAAGATCATTCCGCGCTCGCGCGGATGGAAACATCCTTGCGAACTAACCGCGCCAGCAAATGTTATCAGGCGCGCAGGGTTAACGAAGTCCTGAATAGTCCGGTGGACTGTTCAGGACGAGCGGTCGTACCCAAAGCAAGGAGCGAGAGGCAGGCGACACGACGAGTGTCTCTCGCGACTATGCGACGGTGCGAGGGCAAGAGATGCAGAATTCGCGCTTGCGACCCGACGGCGTATTGACATACGCCAAGCGGTCGCAAACGCGGATAGGAAACGAATTTGAATAAAAAAGGAGAAAAGCGTCCGCGTTCGCGGGCGCTTTTCATCCTTAATTGCGTTTTAGTATGAAGCGGTTTCGCACAGAGAGAAATGCTTTAACGGATCTTTAACAGACCCCATTCGTTTCCGGTCTGCGCTGAAATCTGCGCGTCGTCTTACTTCAGTTTGTACCAGATCTTCGCAGGAACCACCAGGTCGTCGGTCGTATCGTCCACGGTTCCCTTGTCGTCGATCGTGAAGGTCGCGTCGGCGGGAGTCGCGTTCGCTTCGACGTCCTGCACGAAGTCCTGTCCGCAGGTGACCTGAAGGTCGGCAAGAACGGCGTAGGCGCCCGAAGTGGATTTTCCGAAGAAATCCTCGAACATCAGGACGGCGTAGCTGGTCCGATAGTTGCTCTGCGCACCCTCGGCGCCGATGTCGAAGTAGTTGAGTTTGGTGGGATCCTCGGCGTCGATCTCCGCGGTGTAAAGCAGCGCGGTGACGGTGGAGTTCGGGTTCCGGTTGACGGCGTAGTCGGTCGCGTCATACGAGAGAAGCAACGTGCCGTCGACGTACGCGGATGCGATATAGGTGTACTTGACCTCTCCCGCTTCGATTTTCGCTTCCTGATGCACACGGAAGCCGAGACGGTGCCAGCCGAACTCGCCGAGGGCGGGTTTCTTAACCGACGAATCCGCCGCGATCGCTGCGGGAGTCGGGGTGATGTACTCGTAGGTGAAGCCGCTTCTTTCCTTCGCGTCGAGGTTCGCCTTGACGTGGAAGACGTCGTAGCCGTCAACGTGCGCGTAGGTCAGGGGCTCGCCGGAGTACCCGGTCTTCAGGGTGTCGTTCCAAAGGAAGGAAACCTCGAGCAACAGGTCGTTGCCGAGCGGGTTCTCTTCGGTCGGGTAGTAGTGGACCTCTTCGTCCTTAATCTCGTTGATGCCCTTTTTGACGCAGATACCGTTCGCGAAGTCGCTGGTGTTCAGCCAGTCAATCCCCATCTCTTCGTTGTAGTCCGCGCGAGCGGCGACGTCCATCTTGGAGTCGATGACGTAGATCTTTTCGTCCAGTTTTTCCACGATGTTCGTGTTGCAAAGTTTGCAGGTACCGGTCTTGGATCCCTCGGGAGCGAGCAGGGTCGGCTCAACGATCACGAGCGTTTCGGGATCGACTTGGTGGGCGTCGGGATCAATGTCGATCTCTTCTCTGGTCTCGGGGATTTCGGCGCCGCAGACGTCGCAGAACTTCACTTTCGAGCCCTTGGTGGTGCAGGTCGGCTCTTGTTCAACGTAGAAATCGGCTTCGGGAGTGTGGGGAAGCGCGGGGATCTCCTCGACGGTCTCGGGGATGATCTGATTGCACTCGGTGCAGTGGTAGGACTTCGAGCCGGGTGCGGCGCAGCTCGCCTCTACGTCGATCACCATCTCGGCGCCGGGAGTGTGGACGTGCTCGGTGGCACCGTCAGTCGTGACCGACGGATTGGTGGCGCCGTCAGTCGTGACCGACGGATTGGTGGCAGGAGCCGTGGTGGCGTCACCCTTCTTATCCTTCCCGCAGGAAGCGAAGCAGAAGACGCACAGCGCGAGAGCCAGAACAAGTGCGAACGCGATGGACAGTTTTTTCATGGTTTTTTCTCCTCTTTTATTTTTGGGGAACGACCGATCCCGCAGGGGTACGGTGCTCCTTGTTCATAATTATATATCAAACTGCGCAAATATTCAAGTTTTTTGGCAAATTTTCTTCGGATTTGCATAATTTTTTTATTAAAATTCATTTTCCAGGCAAAAATGGGTGAAAACAGGTAATCCGGGCGCCGATTTTGCAATTTTCGGTGGCGCGTGTTGCAAGATAAAAACGCCCCGCGGCATAACGCGCCGCCCGCGCAGACAGATTGCGCGGGCGGCAAAGGGGTCGTTTCGGTCGATCAAAGATCGGTGAAATTGAATTCCTGCCAACCGTTCTCTCCGAGTTCGCTGCTCGCGGTGAGGAGCAGATCGCGGTCAAGCGGAACGATTCTGATCTCGGAGGGTTCGTAAATCTTCTTTTCGTTCATATC
The DNA here is from genome assembly GCA_946404295.1 of uncultured Clostridia bacterium. Taxonomy (GTDB): domain Bacteria; phylum Bacillota; class Clostridia; order Oscillospirales; family CAG-272; genus UBA1740. Next base: position 10,398 of record CAMJDE010000010.1, read on the forward strand.
AAATACTCCTTTCGATCAGTCGCTATCAATTACTCTTCAACTGATAGTACATCAGTTCTTCGTCATACCAACCGAGGTTGATCGGCGATTGGACCGGACTGGGAGCGGGCTCGACCTGCTGCGCAAAGTTTTTGCCCGAGTTGATCATCAGGTCGGCGAGAACGAGGTATCTATTCGATCCCTGTCCGAAGAAGTCCTGCAGCTGCAGCCACGAATACAGGTAAGCGTCGCTCTGATTGTCATGATAGACGAGTTCGTCGTCCACGATCTCCGCGTCGAAGAGCCGATAGCCCTGATTCACGTAACGGGGATCTCCGCCGCGAACACGACTGACTTCAACGCCGTCAATGTAGAGCGCAAAGGTCAACGTGTAATCGACAACGCCGGCGCTGATTTCCGCCGTCTGGTGATACCGCAGACCGATCCGATGCCAGCCGTCGCCGCTGACGCCGGTACCGGTACTGTACAGGATCGCACCGCCTTCGCCTTCGGAAGTATCGACGTTTCCGTTATTCACTATAAGCCACGTCGTACAACGGGTATCCCGATCACCGCCGGAAAACCGACCAAGATCAAGCGTTTTTCCGTTCCCCCACCCGGACAGCGTACTGTTCCAGAGGATCGAGAACTCGACGAGCAGGTCGTTGCCCTCGGGATTCTCGTTGGTCGGGTAGAAGTGCCCTTCCTCCGCCGCAATGTCTTTAAGCGACTTGGTGGGGGCATAGAATTTTTTGGAGGAACCCCAACCGGTTGGCGCAGATGCGTCCTTTCCGTTGATGACGACGGGGGTCATCTCGGACGGAGTAGAAACGACCGCGTGCCCCGCACCGCAAATCGAGCAATGCTCGGATTTCCAACCGTTCTCAAGCAGCGTCGCCGGTTTGGTGATGGTATAATTGCCGTCCCAGACGTGTTCGTGCGCCTCGGCTGCGGCGAAGTAGACCTTTGCCGTGAGGGTGTTTCCGTCGGAGGTCTTATAGGTCTGCGACACGGGGTCGGCGACCTTCGTCACCTGCTGTTTGAAGGTCTGCCCGCAGGAGAACGAGAGATCCTGCAGAACGAGGTAGCCGGGATTGGCGGACGATTTATAGATCTTTTCGATCATGACGTAAGCGTCGCAATTCTTCGATACTTTATCGTAGATCATCCGGTTGGTGTAGGGTTCCAGATTGAAAAGTTTGCCGGTATAGGAACCGGTCTTGGTCTTGGCGTACGCGGTCTTATCGACCTCAAGAATCTTCTCGCCGTCGAGGTACGCGGTGGCGACGATCTGATAATCCTCGACGCCGTTATTGTTGATCGCGTTCTGGTGGATGCGGACGCCGAAGCGGTGCCAGCCGTAGCCGCCGATCGAGAGATCGGGTTTCTGATAGAGAACGACGTCACCTTCTCTCGAAGTGTTAGAGACCATACCGGTCTTCAGATTGATATTGAAGACGTTGTTGTTCTCAATATACATCACGGTCAGAGTACCGTCGCTCGCGTTCGACATCGTGTCGTTGTAGAGGAAGCTGAACTCGATCAGCAGGTCGTTGCCGGCGTACTCGTTGTTGTCCTTCGGGAAATAGCGGATATTACCCGTCCACAGACTTTTCACGTCTTTCTTAATACCGAAGGTTTTGTAGTCGGTGTCATCCTTATGGTCCGGGTTCTGGATCGAATAGCCGCTTGCGTTCCGGGTCGCAAGATCCCAATTCGAGTGGTACTCGATCGCGGGGTGCGCCTCCCAAACCGAGATGGACTCAGTGGAAGAATAGCGGGTGCCTTCCCCGTCTGTGACAAAAGCGCGGACGTAGATCGTCCCGTCAAAGTAGGAACGCGGGATGTTGGTCAGTTTGACCGCGACCCAGAAACGCCCGTCCGAGGCGTTGACCGTTTTGCCGTCCGCCGTGATCGAACGGTAAACGGTGGTCGCGTTGTAGGTCTTGACGCCGTCCTCCCCTTTTTCCGGGGTGGAGTCGGTCTTCGAGAACACGAAGCCGACCGACGTGTAGCCCGCAAGTTTTTCAGCCGAGACCGTAAAAACGAAGCGAAGGTTAGACGTTGCGTCGATCATCGAGTAGGACGTCGGCGCCTGATAGCCGAAGTCCTGAATCTCGTCGCCGTCCGCCGTCGAAACGATCGGGACCAGCGCCGCGAGCAGTACGGTCAGCATCGCGAGGATCAAAAGCAGCGATACCGCCTTTTTGGGGGTCTTTGCAAAGTTCATCTGAAAAAGTCTCCTCTCTTTTTTGGTTGTACTTTGCGGCTTTTCGGGCGGACAAAAAAAGAACGCGTCCGCCGGAGGTGGAACACCCCTTGTTGTTCATTATACACGAAAAATGAGAAAATGGCAAGCAAATTTGCATATTTTGTGTCATTTTGCATAAATATTTTACTTTCTTGCAAATAATATGCAAAATGTCTTATGGCAAGACAGAATAGCGAGTGATTTGCAACAGGCGGTGATGAAACTTGCAAAAAGGGCGCCGTGCCAAGCGGCACGGCGCGAACGTTCGGTTTTTCGGTTGTGATAGGATCCGGTTTACTCCACCCGGACGATCCGGTCCGGACGCCGTTCCGGCGCGGCGGGTAGGTCGCAGTCCGCATACCCGACGGCAAGATGCCCGACCCCCTCCCAGTCGCCCGTGATCCCGAGATCGGCGAGCCACTTTTTGAAGGCGGGGGTCTCGAACTCTTCCTTGGCGCGGTGGATCCAGATGCTCCCGAGCCCGAGCGAGTGGGCGGCGAGCATCATATTCCCCATCACCAGACTGCCGTCGTAGATCCCGGTGAAGCAGGATCTGTCGAAGAGGACGACGAGGATCGCGGGGGCGCCGTAGAAGGGATCGAACCCCTCGCCCCAACCGCCGATCGCACGGTTTGCTTCGACGATCATTTTCCGCGCCGCGGGGTTGGTTACGACGATGGTTTTGGTCGCCTGGCGCCCCATTCCGCTCGCGGCGTAAAGTCCCGCCTCGGCGATCTCGTCAAGCAGTTTCCGATCGGGCATCACGGGCTTGAACTTGCGAACGCTCCGGCGCTCTTTGATATTCCTTAGGACTTCGTTCATCTTTTTGCTCCTTTTCGTTCGGCGCGGTCGCTTCCTATTTATTTAAACGCGCGGGGGCGGGGGCGCAGGCAACCGCTTACGCGGTCGCGCGAGATGTTTGCTTCGCAAACGCGATATGTTCTCGCTTTGCTCGAACGCGATATGTATTCGCTACGCTCCTACGCGATATGCGCTCGCTCCGCTCGCGCGTGAAGGCGATATAAATCCCTCACGCCCCGCAGGGCATATCGCGTTCCGCGCCCCGCGCGGAACATATCGCGTCCCAACGGGACATATCGCAAATCCCGCAAGGGATTTATATCGCGCGCCGCGCAGCGGCGCCTTAGTAGTTCTCCGCGGTGATCTCGAAATACGCCTGCGGATGCGCGCAGACCGGGCAGACCTCGGGGGCTTTCTCGCCGACGACGATATGCCCGCAGTTGCGGCACTCCCAGACCTTCACGCTGCTCTTTTTGAACACTTCCTGCGTTTCGATATTCCGGAGCAGGGCGCGGTAGCGTTCCTCGTGCCGACGTTCGATCGCGGCGACCCCGCGGAACTTCGCGGCGAGTTCCGGGAAGCCCTCGGCTTCCGCGGTCTTCGCAAATCCCTCGTACATATCGGTCCACTCAAAGTTCTCGCCGTCCGCGGCGGCGCCGAGATTTTCGGCGGTGTCGCCGATCCCCGAGAGTTCCTTGAACCAGAGTTTGGCGTGCTCTTTCTCGTTGTCCGCCGTCTTGAGAAACAGATCGGCGATCTGCTCAAAACCCTCTTTTTTCGCTTTCGAGGCGAAATAGGTGTACTTGTTCCGCGCCATCGACTCCCCGGCGAACGCCGCCTCGAGGTTCTTTTCGGTTTGGGTTCCCGCGTACTTGTTTTTTCCGTTTGCCATTTCGGTTTCTCCTTTTCAATAATAGGGCGTTTCGTCCCGTCTCCATCATACCACAAAAACCTCTTTTTGTCAATTCTTTTCCGCGCCGCAAGCGTCTGCCGCGCCATTCGCGGAGCCGCCAAGGGCGGCGAGAATTCATGACGCGGAGCGTCAATTCATCGGAAAACGAATGAATTGCGGGCAAACCCGCGTGAATTGCCGCAGGCGGCGTGAATTGCACCTACGGTGCATGAATTGAACGGCAAAGCCGTTCATAAAGCGCCGCGCGGGGCGCGGGATTTTTGCAAAGGGGGCTTTACTTTTTGCGGCGGGGGGAGTATAATGGAAGCAATACAGGTTGAAAGGCGGATACACAGATGAAAAAACGGGTTTTCGGCGTTTTGCCGAGCGGGACCGAGATCGAGGAATACACCCTCTCGGACGGGACGGCGGAGGCGTCGATCATCACTTTCGGCGGGGCGATCACCCGCTTCGTCGTCGACGGGATCGACGTGGTGCTCGGGTTCCCGACGCTCGAGGATTATTTTGAGGATCACTCGCACCAGGGCGCGCTGATCGGGCGGTACGGAAACCGCATCGCGAAGGGGCGCTTCACCCTGAACGGGATCGAATACAAACTGGCGAAAAACAACGGGAACAACCACCTGCACGGCGGGGTGATCGGCTTTGACCGGAAGGTCTGGGGGGTCGCGGCGGCGGACGACGCGTCGCTGACTCTGACCCTTCACGCCGACGATATGGAAGAGGGGTATCCCGGGAATCTCGACGTCAAGGTGACCTACAAAGTGAAGGACTACGCCCTCTCGATCGAGTACGAGGCGAAGTCGGACAAGGACACGGTCTGCAACCTGACCAACCACTCCTATTTCAACCTCAACGGGTGCGGGTCGGGGGACGTACTGAACCACGTGGCGCGCATCTTCGCCGACGCCTACACCGAGGTGGACGACGAACTGATCCCGACCGGGGTGCGTCCCGACGTGACGGGGACGGCGTTCGATTTCCGCACACCCCACGCGATCGGCGAACGCATCGCCGAAACCGGGAACGGATACGACCATAACTTCATTCTTTCGTCAAAACCCCCCTTCCCCATCGCGGGTTACACCCTACCCCCCGCCGCCGTCGTGACGGGAGACGCCCTGCAGATGACGGTCTACACCGATCAGCCCTGCGTGCAGTTCTACACGGCGAACTTTCTCTCGGGCGACCGTCCGCGGCTGAAGGGCGGAGCCGTCAAGCACAAACACGGCGCCTTCTGCCTTGAAACGCAGGAAGAGCCCGACAGTCCCAACCGCGGGCGGGCGATCCTCAAGGCGGGCGAGACCTACCACACCGTGACGGTGTACGAAGTCAAACCGAGATGATCGCCCTTCGGGCGAAATGATATATTGCCTGTCGGCAATTTGATATACGCGGCTTTCCGCGTATGATATCCCGCGCGGCGTTTTGCCGCGCGGGATGATTTATTGCGCAGGCGGCGCAATATGATAACGAAGCGATCCCCGCATCCGCGGGGATCGCTTCGTTTGCGTGGGTGGGCGCGCCTGGATCAGTTGCCGCGCGTATAGGTCGCGGACACGTCGTCGACGAAGATCAGGGCGTGCGTCCGCATCTGCGGAGCAAAGCGGATCTTCAAGGTGGATTCGTCCCGGAAAAGGAGCGTTCCGGACGTGATCGACGAATAGTCGTCGTTCGCGTAGAAGCAGGACGAGGTTCCGAAGTATTCGCCGTCGACGTAAATATCGACGTGGAACCGTGCGTCGCTATTCCCGAGGTTCTTGACGGTCACGCGGAAGGTGAAGTCGTACCAGGTGTCGAACGCGAAGGTCCGGGTTTGCCCGTCGGGCGACTCGGTCAGGGTCGTCGCGGTGTTCTTCCCGACGACGAACTTGTAGCCGGACGGGGTATTGGAGCCGGTATCGAACCGGAGCGTCGGCATCCAGAACGGCGTATTGCCGCACATAAAACGCATCTGCATCAGGTTACGGTGGTTGTTGGTACCCGTGGCGTTATTGCCGAAGCGCGACGCGCTTGAAACGTTGAGCCTCATACCGATCTCGAGGATCGCCGTGTCGTCCCACTCGGGAATCTCGGTCACGGGGAGCGTAAGCATCCCGCCGGTGACGTTTGTTTCGGTGTCTTTACTGATTTCGAGTACGCGATTGCCCGCGTTCCCCGTTTCCTCAACCACCTCGAACGTCGTCCCGGGCTGGACGCTCTCGACCGCCCCCGCGGGAAGCGAACCGATCGCGTCGTCGGTGAAACCGTTGAAGTCGTCGGCGTGAGAGTAGGTCGCCCGGATATCGTCGACGTAGATCAGGGCGTGCGTTCTTGCCAACGGCTGGAAGCGAACGCGCACGGTCTTTCCCTCTTCAAAGTTGATGGTGCCCGAAGTGAAAGACGAATCATCGTCCTCGGCGAAGAAGCAGACCGACGTGCCGAAGTAGTCGCCGTTGACGTAGATCTTCGCCTCGAACAAGGCGCCGACCGAGCCGAACTGCCGGATGGTGATCCGGAAGGTGAAATCGTACCAGGTATCGAAGGCAAACAGTTTGTCTTTGTCGT
>CAMJDE010000011.1 GCA_946404295.1 uncultured Clostridia bacterium
CGAGCGAGAACGAACCGGCGCAACGATAGAATGCATAGCTCCCAATGGTCAAGAGATGGTTGCCGAGTGAAACCGAAGATATGCCCGAACTACCGGCAAAGGAGTAACCGGGAATAGATTCAACGCTGTTTCCAATTACAATTGTTGCGAGATTAGAACAACCATCGAACAGGTAATCGGTATAGCCGTAACGGTAGTTGTAAGAACAGTTAACGGCGTTCCAAGTGAGCGATGCGAGAGAAGAACAGCTGTTGAACGCATTATCGCCAACACTTTCAACGCCTGTTCCAATGGTAAGCGAAGTTATTCCGGAAGAGGTGAACGCATAGTTCCCGATGCTTGTTACGCTATCCGGAACGACGAGCGAGAACGAACCGGCGCAACGATAGAATGCATAGCTCCCAATGGTCAAGAGGTTGCTCGGAAGTGTGATCGAGGTGAGACCGGGGCAATTGTAGAACGCACCTCGAAGGATGTTTCCGCCCGTAATCGTGACCGAACGGAGCGAGGCGGGGATATAGTAGTAACTGTACGTCGTTGAACTGGTGCTGCTACCGTAATAGTATTGCTGCGTTTTGGTACCGCCGGTGTAGCTGGTCGTTCCGAAGATATAGCCGAACGGGTACTGGTAGGTGTCCGAGGAGGTCTTGCCCGCCGTTCCGCCGACGAACGGGATCGTCATGCTGACCAGCCCGGAGCATCCCTTGAAGGCGCCCTGCCCGATGCTCGTGACGGTGTTCGGGAGCGTGATGCTCGTCAGGCGCGTGTAGTCGGCGAAGGCGTCGGACGCGATCGACCGGACGATCATCCCACCCAGGTTGGAAGGGATGTTGAGCGTCGAGACGTTCTGCCTGCAGTAGTCGGTGACGCCGGTGATCTCGCCCGCTCCGTTGGTCGTGAGATAGCACTCCCACCGCGCCGCAAGGTTCAGGTCGGCGGCGTTGCCCCTCAGGTTGGTGACTTGCGTTCCGCTTGCGGTAAACCAGCCGAGGAAGCGGTAGCAGTTCCGCGTCGGGTTGAGCAGATAGACGTTGTCGATGATCTGATAACTCGTCGGGTTGCTTCCCTGAAGCGTCCCGCCGTTCAGGTTGTAGGAGACCGAGTAGGTATTGATCGACCAGGACGCCGTAAAGGATTTCGCCCCGGTGGAGCCGCGTTCGATCACTCCGTCGTCCGACCAACCCGTGAAGGTGTAACCGAGGCGGGTCGGGTCGGCGAGAGCGACTTCGTCCTCGATCGTGTAGGTGGCGGGGTTGCTTGCGTTGTTCGTGCCGCCGTCCAGGTTGTAGGTGATCGCGTAGTTGATCGCCGTCCAGTTGGCGACGAAGGTCTTTTCTCCTGTCGAGCCGCGGGCGATCGTGCCGCCGTTTGACCAACCGTTGAAGGTGTAACCGACGCGCGACAGATCCGCGAGGGCGACCTCGTCCTCGACGGTGTAGGTCGCCGGGTTGTTCTCGTCGTTCTCCACGCCGCCCGTCTGATAGGTAATGGGGTAGTGAACGATCGTCCAGGTGGCGACGAAGGTCTTCGCCCCGGTCGAGCCGCGTTCGATCACTCCGTCGTCCGACCAGCCGTTGAAGGTGTAGCCGAGACGGATTGGATCGGCGAGGGCGACTTCGTCTTCAACCGTGTAGGTGGCGGGGTTGTTCTCGTTGTTGGTTCCGCCGTCCAGGTTGTAGGTAATCGCGTAGTTGATCGGGGTCCAGCTCGCGACGAAGGTCTTTTCTCCTGTCGAGCCGCGTTCAATCACTCCGCCGTCAGACCAGCCCGCGAAGGTGTAGCCGTTGCGGGTCGGATCGGCAAGTTCGATCTCGTCCTCGACGGTGTAGGCTGAGGGGTTGTTTTCGTTGTTCGTGCCGCCGTTCAGGGTATAGGCGATCGGGTAGTCGATCACGGTCCAAGTGGCGACGAAGGTCTTCGCCCCGGTGGAGCCGCGTTCAATCGCGCCGCCGTCAGACCAGCCGTTGAAGGTGTAACCGAGGCGGGTCGGGTCGGCGAGAGCGACTTCGTCCTCGATCGTGTAGGTGGCGGGGTTGCTTTCGTTGTTCGTTCCGCCGTTCAGGTTGTAAGTGATCGCGTAGTTGATCGGGGTCCAGCTCGCGACGAAGGTCTTTTCTCCTGTCGAGCCGCGGGCGATGACGCCGCCGTCCGACCAACCCGTGAAGGTGTAGCCGAGGCGGGTGGGGTCGGCAAGTTCAATTTCGTCTTCAACCGTGTAGGCGGCAGGGTTGTTTTCGCTGTTCGTGCCGCCGTTCAGGGTATAGGCGATCGCGTAGTCGATCACGGTCCACGAAGCGACGAAGGTCTTTGCTCCGGTCGAGCCGCGTTCAATCGCGCCGTCGTCCGACCAACCGTTGAAGGTATAGCCGAGACGGATTGGATCGGCGAGAGCGACTTCGTCCTCGATCGTATAGGTCGCGGGGTTGTTCTCGTTGTTGGTTCCGCCGTTCAGGTTGTAGGTGATCGCATAGTTGATCGGCGTCCACGAAGCGACGAAGGTCTTCGCCCCGGTGGAGCCCTTTTCGATCGCTCCGCCGTTTGACCAACCGTTGAAGGTGTAACCGTTGCGGGTCGGGTTGGCAAGTTCGATCGCGTCCTCGACGGTGTAGGTCGCCGGGTTATTCCCGTCGTTGGTACCGCCGTTCAGGGTGTAGTTGATCGCGTAGTCGATGACGGTCCACGATGCTACGAAGGTCTTTTCTCCCGTCGAACCGAGTTCGATCGTGCCGTCGTCCGACCAGCCGTTGAAGGTGTAGCCGAGGCGAGTCGGGTCGGCGAGGGCGACCTCGTCCTCAATCGTGTAGGTTGCCGGGTTCGCCTGGGCGTTGGTGCCGCCGTTCAGGGTGTAATTGATCGTATAGTTGATCGGGGTCCAGTTGGCGACGAAGGTCTTTTCTCCTGTCGAGCCCTTTTCGATCGTTCCGCCGTCGGACCAGCCGTTGAAGGTGTAGCCGTTGCGGGTCGGGTCGGCGAGGGCGATTTCGTCCTCAATCGTGTAGGTGGCGGGGTTGTTTTCGTTGTTTGTCCCGCCGTTCATGGTGTAGGTGATCGCGTAGTCGATCACGGTCCATTGCGCGGTGATCGACAGGGGTTGTTCAACGGCGTCGCAACCCGCAAGGCTGTCCCAACCCGCAAAATCGTAGCCGGAACGGGCAAACGCGGGGATTGCGGCGGCGGCGCCGTAGCGCACCGATTGCGTCGCCGCTCCCTCGGTCAGCGTTCCGCCGTTGCCGTTGAAGGTGACGACGTAGCGGTCACGGGAATAAAGCATTGTCAAGACGAGCGATCCGTCGGGGGCGACGATCCCGTTCGGGGTGCTCTTCGTCGCCGAATAGGTAAAGTGCTCGAAACTCTTTTGCTCCGCCGTGACGGCGGCGTCGGTCGTGCCGGTTTTTGGCTCGGTCAGGACCTTGTCGTATCCCGTTCCCGCCACGCTCTCCAGATAGTATTCGACGACGTAGGGGGTGTCGGCGTCGGGAGTCCAGGAGGCGGTCACGGTCAGGTTTTCCACGATCGACTCCTCAAAGTTGTGATCCCATCCGGCAAAGGTATAGCCGATGCGGGACGTGGTCGGTTCGGTCGCCGTCCGGCGCTCCTCGACCTCCTGCGAGGCAACGAGGGTCCCGCCGTTCGAGTCAAAGGTCACCGTATAGAGCGGGCGGCGGTGGATCACGGCGGTATAGTTCGTTCTGTGCGCCGGGTTTTCGGCAATGACGATCAGCGAAAAAACGTTGTCGCCGGGCTCGAGCGGAACGAACGCGTCAAAATAATCGACGACGCTGCCCTGCACGGTCGCCTTGATTTTCATATATGCATTTTCGCTGATCGTGATCGCGTCGGCGAGAGCGTAGGACGCCGTCGCGTTGGGAACCTCCAGATAAAGGGTCGTTGCGTCGCCGAACACGAAGTCCCCGCAGGAAACGATTTCCGCTTCGGTGGACAACGTCGTTTCGGGAACCGTCGTTGCGGGCGGCTCGGTCGCGGATGCCGTCGTGGAAGCGTCTGTCACGGCGGGTCTCGTCGTGGTCGTTGCGTCGGCGGACGCGCTCGGCGACCGACTGCAACCGCAGGAAGCAAACAGCAAAGCAAGACAAAGGACGATCAGCGCGAAGGCAAGAAGTCGAAGCGTTTTCATAATAATGCCCCGTTTTTTCTTATTTTGGGAACCTACTGTAATATTATAACCATAAGAGAATATTTTTGTCAAGAGACAAAAAGAGGCGGCGCGTTTGTCGCGCCGCAGGGTGATCCTTCTTTGAAGATTTGCGCGACGATAATCGCCGCGCGGGGGTCGCGTGGTCGTTCCGCATCTAAAAGCAGAGCGAACCGACACAGTTGCGGCTATAGAACCGCAAAACGGCGCCGAGGCGCCGTTTTGCTCTTAACAATAATCCATTATTGAAGTTCTTTGCCGAGCTTTCCATACCGTCATCCGCACCGTTGGTGCGGGCGACGCTCGAAAGAAAGCGCGAAAGCCCCTTCCGGCGCGCGGTTCGCGCCACCTCCCCCGGAGGGGAGGCAACGGGGTCAGACCGTTTTCAACGCCATGCCGAACTTGTCGGCGAGGGCGGAGACGAGGGCGTCGACCGAGGGCTGGATCTCGGTGCGGGCGAGGGTGCGTTCGTCGGACGAGAACCCGAAGCGGAGCGTGACCGACTCGCCGTTTTCGCCCTCGTAGAGGTCGACGAGCGCCACGTCTTTCAGGTACTTGCCGGCTGCTTCGCGCGCGGCGTTTTCCACCGCGGCGAAATCGAGTTTGCCGACCGAAGCCGAGAAGGAGAGGTCGACGTCGATGCCGGGGTACCGCGACGGCTCCTTATAGGCGAGGGGTTTTTCCTCGATCGAGGAGAAAATCTCCATATCCAGTTCAAACGCGAGGACGGACGCTTTCTTGTCGAGTTTGGCGCGCACCGAGGGGTGCAGGGTGGTGAGGAACCCGACCTCCGCCCCGTCGAGCGACACCGACGAGAGGTTCACCGGGTGCTGCCAGTTGAAGCGCGGCTCGACCGACGAGAAGTCGGGAAGCCGATGTTTCAGCGTGCGGAAGATCGCCACGAGCATATCGTGCGCGCGGTAGTAGAGCGTCTCTTCGTTTGCCGTGCGGTCGAAGAGGACGACCCCGAGTTTCTTGCGCTCGTTGCAGTTGCCGTCGGCGTCCAGTCCGTCGACCGTATGCCCGATTTCAAACAGCCCGAACGAATCGGCGAAGCCCTTGTTCTCGTAGGCGAACGAGAGCAGCGTCGGGATCATCGAGATCCGGAACGACGCGTGTTCGGGGGTCTGGGCGTTGATCAGGCGCACGTTCGCCGGCGTCTCGATCCCGAGGAGTTTGTCCTTGGCGCTGTCGCTCCAGATATACGAATGAACCTCGTGCAGCGAGAAACGCTCGACGAGCAGGTCCTTGATCCGCTTCGCGTCGGTCGCTTTGACCTCGGCGCGCACGGGATGGAGCGGGGAGAGGGTGGTCGTGATCTTGAAATTGTCGTAGCCGTAGATCCGGGTGATCTCCTCGATCAGATCGGCTTTGATGGTCACGTCCTTGGTCGCGCGCCACGAGGGCACGTCCACCGTGAACGCGTCGCCGTTCCGGGTCACGCCGAAGCCGAGCGAGGACAGGGTCGCCGCGATTTCGTCCGACGAGATATCGATGCCGGTGTAGCGATCCACAAAGGGCTTGTCGATCGTCAGGGTGATCTTGTCGAACCGGTGAACGTAGACGTCGGTCAGGCGGCTGGTCACCTTCGCCGCGGGATCGGCTTTGAAGAGCAGGTCGAGGAAGCGTTCGATCGCCGGAACGGTCAGTTCGGGATCGAGCATTTTTTCATAGCGCATCGAGGCGTCGGTGCGAAGTCCCAGCCGGGACGAGGTCTTGCGGACAGAGATCCCGTTGAAGTTCGCGCTCTCGAGGAACAGCGAGTCGGTGTCGTCCTCGATCTCCGAGGCAAGCCCGCCCATCACGCCGGCGATCGCCACGGGTTCGCCGTGAGAGCAGATCATCAGCGTATTCTCGTCGATATTCCGCTCGACCCCGTCCAGCGTCTTGAAGACGAAGGGGGCGGGGAAGCGTCCGACCTCGACCCGATCCACGCGGCGACGGTCGAAGGCGTGCATCGGCTGCCCGAGTTCCATCATCACGTAGTTGGTCAGGTCGGCGAGCAGATTGATCGCGCGGGAACCGCAGTAGAAGAGCCGGATCCGCATATTGACCGGGCTCTTTTTCACCGAGATCCCCTCGACCGTGATCCCCGAATACCGGAAGCAGAGATCGGGCTCTTTCACCTCGATCGAGAGAGGGGGGAGGTTGTCAAACTCCGCCGTCGGACGGGTCGGCACGGGGCGGAGCGGACGGTTCGCCAGCGTGGCGAATTCGCGCGCGATCCCGTAGTGCCCCCACAGGTCGGGGCGATTGGTCAGCGATTTGTTGTCGACTTCAAAAAGCAGGTCGTCGATCGCGTAGACCGATTTCAGATCGGTGCCGAGCGGGATATCGTCCTCGATCTCCATCAGCCCCGAATGGTCGGCGGAGATGCCGAGTTCGGCTTCCGAACAGCACATACCGAACGAGGGGTATCCGGCGATCTCGGCTTTCGCGATCTTGACGCCGGAGACCGTCGCCCCGACCGTCGCGAAGGCGACCTTCATCCCCGGGCGCACGTTCGGCGCGCCGCAGACGCAGTCGAGGAGTTCCTTGCCCGTGTCGATCTTCAGAAGATGCAGTTTGTTCGAGTTCGGGTGCGCGTCGACCGACGCGATCTTCGCGACGATGACGCCGTTTACGTCGGCGCCCTTCTCGATCACTTCTTCGACCTCCGCCGTCGAGAGGGTGAAGCGCCGGATCAGGGCGCGGCGATCGAGCCCCGAGAGATCGACGAAGTCGCCGATCCAGTTCATAGAAAGCAGCATGGCGTTTATCCTCCCTTATTCGCTAACGAACTGCGACAGCGCGGAAAGCGAGCCGCCGTTGAAGTCGCGGATGTCCTTGACCCCGAATTTCATCATCGCAAGCCGGGTCAGCCCCAGCCCGAACGCGAACCCGGTGTAGCGGTCGGTGTCGATCCCGCCGGCTTTCAGGACGTTCGGATGGATCATCCCGCAGGGGCAGAGTTCGAGCCAACCGGAGTTCTTGCAGGACGGGCAGCCCTTGCCGCCGCAGATCAGGCAGTTGATGTCGAGCTCGAAGCCCGGTTCGACGAAGGGGAAGAACCCGGGGCGGAGCCGCACCTTGATGTCGCGCCGGAAGACCTCGGAGAGCATCGTCTTCATGAAGTAGATCAGGTTCGAGATCGAGATGTTCTCGTCGATCATGATCCCCTCCATCTGGAAGAAGGTGTTTTCGTGGCAGGCGTCGATCGCCTCGTTGCGGAAGCAGCGGCCGGGGAAGATGGCGCGCAGGGGAGCGCCGTACTTCTTCATAATGTAGTTCTGCGCCGCCGAGGTGTGGGTTTTCAGCAGTTGTCCGTTCTCGATATAGTAGGTGTCCTGCATATCGCGGGCGGGGTGGTGCTTCGGAATGTTCAGCGCCTCGAAGCAATGATAGTCGTCGACGATCTCGGGGTAGTCCTCGATCGTAAAGCCCATCGACGAAAAGATCTCCTCCAGCTCGCGCTCGACCAGCGTGATCGGGTGATACGACCCGACCGCCTCACGCGCGGGGAGGGTGGGATTGTACTTTTTCTGCCGCCGGATCTCCGCCGCCAGCGCCGCGGCGCGCAAGACTTCTCCGGTCTTGGCGATCGCCTCGGAGAGTTCGTTTTTCAGCGTGTTGATCAGTTGTCCCGCCTCGGCTTTTTCGCTCTGCTCGACGTTGCGGAGTTCCGCCATCAGGTCGGTGACGGGACCCTTCTTGCCGAGGAACGCGACGCGGAGCGATTCCAGCGCCTCGGGGGTGCCCGCCTTCGCGAGTTCCTCGTCGAAACGCGCGCGCAGTTCCTTGATCTTTTCTTTCAGGATCATATCGGTCTGTCCTTTCGGTATAATAACAAACTAAAGACTATTATAATACGATCTCCCCCGGTTGTCAAGCGGGATCACGGGCAAAGCCGCCGATAGGCGGCTGCGACGGCTTCGGCGGTCCCCGGCGCGGCGATCTCGTCGAACGGAAGCCCCCGTTCCAGGCGCAACCGCAGTTCGGTCGAACTGATCTCACGGACGGCGGCGGGAGCGGGGAAGAGAAAGGTCTTTGCCCCGTGCTCGGCGTTCCAGTCCGCCATCCCCCGCTCGTAGAGGTAGTCGCGCTCGGTGCGCACGCCCTTGACGATGAAGGAAAGCCCGTTTTCGCGGACGTAGTCGGCGACCAGCCCCTCGGAGGAGCCGACCGTCACGTTCGGAAGCCCCGCAGTCGCGAGCCGGAGAAACTCCAGCCGGTCCGAGAGGGGGAAGAGACAGGTCTTGTCGGGGTTGACGAAGATCACGACGCGCACCTCGTCGAAACGGCGCGACGCTTCTTCGATCACGGCGTAGTGCCCCCGCGTCGGGGGGTCGAAGGTGCCGGGGAGCAGGACCGAGGTCTTTTTCATTCCGGGTCTCCTTCCTCTCCGCGGTAGCGGAGGATGGTGATATACGTGATCGAATAGCGCGCCTCTTTGACGACGTCGAACACGTCCGCGATCGCCGGGACCTTCGCCAAGAGATCGGGGGACCCGCTCTCGCAGACGATGAGGCATCCGGGTTTTGCCACTTTTGCGGCGACGATCCTCGAAAGCGCGTCGCCCACGGCGTCGAGCGCGTAGGGCGGATCGAGAAAGATCAGGGTGAAGCCGTCGCCTTTTCCCGCCTTCCGCAGATAGGTGCGGTAGTCGCTGATCAGGTATTTGCAGTCGGAGAAGAAGCCGGTCTTGCGGGCGTTCTCCTTGACGATCGCCATCGCCTCGGGGGCGGCGTCGATGAAGGTACAGGAAGCGGCGCCGCGCGAGAGCGCCTCGAGCCCGAGCTGCCCCGAACCGGCGAACAGGTCGAGCGCGCGCCGACCTTCCAGGTCGAACTGAAGCGAGGAGAAGATCGCCTCTTTCACCCGCTCGGAGGTCGGGCGGGTCGCGTCGCCGGGCAGGGAAGAAAGGCGCACGCCCTTCGCTTTTCCGGTGATGATGCGCATCATGTCGGATCCTCCTTCTTGCCGGATTTTCGTCCGGCGGCTTTCTTTTCGGCGAAGTACGCCGCGACCGTTTTCGCGTCGCGCGCCGAGATCCCGCGCACGGCGGCGAGGGTCTTTTCGTCCGCGTCCGAGAGGGCGCGGAGCGAGCCGAACGCCGCGAGCAGGCGCTTTGCCTTCGCGGGTCCTATCCCCGGGATCTTTTCGAGCGAGGAGCGGGTCAGCGTCCTCGATTTGGCGCGCATCACCGACGAGACGGCGATCCGGTGCGCCTCTTCCTGGATCTTGTAGATCAGGACGTAGACCTCCTGCTTTTTGGCAAACGAGATCTCGCTTTCACCGTCGGTCATGGCGCGGGTCTTGTGGAAGTCGTCCTTGATCATCCCGAACAGGGGGATCTCGGGGTGTCCCGTTTTGTCGAGCGCGGTTTTCCCCGCGTGGACGTGCCCCACCCCGCCGTCGACGAGGATCAGGTCGGGGGCGTCGCCGAGCGAGGGCGAGCCGTCGCCGATATGGGCGAGCCGCCGGGTCAGCGCCTCGCGCATCGCGCCGTAGTCGTCGATCCCGTCGGTCGTTCTGATCTTAAAGGTGCGATAATCCGACCGCTTCGGTTTTCCGTTTACGAAGACCGCCATCGACGCGGTGATATGCTCGGCTCCGAGGTTGGAGATATCGTACGCCTCGATCCGTTCGGGCAGAACCTCGAGCCCGAGCAGCGACGCGAGCGAGACGAGCGTTCCTTCCTCGCGCGCCGTCTCGGCGCGGTAGCGGTCGGCGCGCTGGCGGGCGTTTGCCTGCGCCATCTCGCAGAGATCGCGGAGTTCGCCGCGCTTCGGGGTCCTGACCGAGACCGAGCGCCCCGCCTCCCGCGAGAAGAGTTCCGAGAGAACGGCGCAGTCCTCGGGGTCGAGCGGGAAGTCGGTCAGAACCTCGCGGGGATAATCCCCGATCTCGGAATAGTAGCGGAGCAGAAGCCCCGTCACGTCGTTCCCCTCGGCGATCTCGCCCGCCGAGAAGAGATATTCGTTCTTGTTCAGCAGTTTGCCCGCGCGGACGTTCAGAACGGCGAACACCCCGCACAGGTCGTTTTCAAAGAGGGCGAACACGTCGCGGGAAACCGACGCGTCGGAAACAACCTTCTGCCGGTCGGAGAGCCGATGCAGGGCGGCGATCCGGTCGCGGTACTTCGCCGCGATCTCGTATTCCTCGCGCTCCGCCGCGCTCGTCATCGCCGCCGTCAGTTCGCGTTCGGTGTCGGCGACGTTGCCCTCCAGCACCCACCCGGCGCATTTGACCAGCGCCCGGTATTCCTCCGCCGAAACGCCGTTCCGGCAGGGGGCGACGCAGCGCCCCATCTGGTCGTAGATGCAGGGGCGTTCGCGCCCGATCTCCTCGGGGAATTTGCGGCGGCAGGTGGGAAGCGAAAAGACCCGCTTCACCGCGTCGAGCGCCTCGTGCGCCGTCGCCGAGGATTGGTAGGGACCGAAATATCTGCCCTTGTCGTCCTCGCGCTGTCGGGTCACGGTCAGCGTGGGGTATTCGCCCCTGCCGATCTTGATATAGGGATAGGACTTCGCGTCCTTCAGTTTGACGTTGTATTTCGGGGAATACTTCTTGATCAGGACGTTTTCGAGGGTCAGCGCCTCCATCTCCCCGTCGCAGAGGATGTAGTCGAAGTCGGCGACGCGCGAGACCATCCGCGCCGTCTTGACCGAATGACCGCTCCCGACGAAGTAACTCGTCACGCGGTTCTTCAGTTTCCTTGACTTGCCGACGTAGACGACGACCCCGTCGCGGTCGCGCATCAGGTAGACGCCGGGCGAAAGGGGCAGCGTCGCCGCCTTTTCGCGCAGGGCGGGAAGGTTCGGGTTCACGACCGTCACGGTGGGCGTCCTCCTTTCGGCGTTTTTCGGTAAAGAGACAGAAAAGCGGCGGTCATCGTGCAGGCGCACCACGACCGCCGCTTTCGGCGGGCTGCGTTATTCCTCGAAGCCCGAGTCGATCAGAGCCGTAAGCCCTTCCAGCGCTTCCGCCTCGTCGGGTCCGTCGGCGATCAGGGTAACGGTCATTCCTTTGACGATCCCCATCGAGAGAACGCCGAGCAAACTCTTCGCGTTGACGCGGCGGTCCTCGTTCTCCAGCCAGACCGAACTCTTGTAGGAGTTGACCTTCTGGATGAAGTAGGTGGCGGGTCTGGCGTGCAGACCGACGCTGTTGCGAATCGTTACGTTGCGAGAAATCATATCCGTCTCCTTTTCAAAACGAAAAGATCGTTCGTTTGCGCCGTCGATACTATGCTAATTAAAGTATAGCAAATCCCGCCGCAAAAAGCAAGAGCGAAACGCCGTCGGCGCCGAAAATCGTCATTTTGACTTAAAACCGAAAAGGCGAAAAGAACGGGAACGGGCAAAATCACAACAAAACGGGGTGTTTTGCCGCCGCTTTTCAGTCTTCGTCCCCTCCGTCCGCCGGGGTTTTTCTTGCGCGCTTCGCCTTCTTCGGCTTCGGCGGGTGGGCGGCGACGTAGGCGTCGTAGAGGTCGGGGCGGCGCTCCTTCGTCAGTTCGAGCGACCGTTCGAGCCGCCACGCGTCGATCTTCGCGTGGTCGCCCGAGAGCAGGATCGGCGGCACCTCGTCGCCCTCCCAGACCGGAGGGCGGGTGTACTGCGGATATTCGAGCAAGCCCGACGCGATGCTCTCGTCCTCGTGACATTCGGGCGAGGCGAGCACCCCGTCGATCAGCCGCGAAACGGCGTCGACCAGAATACAGGCGGGCAGCTCCCCGCCTGTCAGAACGTAGTCGCCGATCGAGATCTCCTCGTCGGCAAAGCGGTCGATCGCCCGCTGATCCACCCCCTCGTAATGCCCGCAGAGCAGGATCAGGCGGTCGTAGCCCGCCAGCCGTTTCGCCGTCGCCTGGTCGAAAATCTTGCCCTTCGGCGAGAGGTAGACGACCCGGCGAGTCTCGTTTTCGGGCAGATCGGCGAGCACCGCCCGAAAACAGCGGTCGATCGGCGGCGCCGCCATCACCATTCCGTTCCCGCCGCCGTAGGGGGTGTCGTCAACGTTGTTGTGCTTGTTCCCGGCAAAATCGCGGATCTGATGCGTTCTGACCTCGATGACCCCGGCGGTCCGCGCCCGCCCGATGATGCTCTCGCCGAGGATCCGGTCGACGAGGTCGGGGAAGAGGGTCAGAATATCGAACTTCACTTGTCGCCGTCCTTTCCCCCCGCGACGTTCTCGGCGCCGCCGTCGAAAAATCCGGGGATCGGGGTGACGAGGATCCCGGCGTCGGGGTCCTTGCGCTTGACGAACGCCGGCACGTCGGGGAGCAGGACCTCGCCCCCGGGGGTCGAAACGACCAAAAGATCGGCGGAGGGAGAGTCGACGATCTCGCGGAGCGTGCCGTAGACCGCCCCGCTCTCGGCGTCGACGACCGGCAACCCGTAAAGGTCCTGCCGCAGCACCCGATCCGGGGAGAGGGGCAGGTCGGCGCGCTTGGCGAAAACGATCCGCCCGCGCAGGGCGATCGCCTCGTCCGCCGTCGTGATCTCCTTGAAGGAAGCCAGCACCATATCCTTATAAACCGACGCGTTTTCGGGCGTCAGAGCCGAAAACCCCCCGGTTTTGTCCGCAAGATACAGGACCGGGAGCGAGGCGAGCACGCGCGGCGAGTCACACCACGACTCGATCTTGACCGCGCCCTTTACCCCGTGCTGGCAGACGATTTTTCCACATTCCAGATACTCTTTTTTCATTTGGTCGCGTCTCCTTCGTCGGCTTTCACGGCGCGTTTTTTTCGGAAGAAGGACGAGAGCAGCGCCGACGATTCTTCGGCGAGCACGCCGTCCGTGATCTCGGTCTTGTGGTTGAGCGGCAGTTCGTTCAGATTGAAGAGCGAGCCGAACGCCCCGAAGCGCGGATCGCGCGCCCCGATCACCACCCGGTCGATCCGGGCGTTCAGGATCGCTCCGGCGCACATCGGGCAGGGTTCGAGGGTGACGTAGAGGGTCGTGTCGTTGAGCCGCCAGCCCCCCGCCGCGCGGCAGGCGTCGCGGATGGCGAGCAGTTCGGCGTGGTCGAGCGCGCACTTGCCCCCCTCGCGGGTGTTGTGGGCGCGGGCGATGATCTCCCCGCGGCGCACGACGACGCAGCCGACCGGGACCTCGCCCGCTTCGGCGGCGGTCTCGGCTTCGTTCAGGGCAAGCCGCATCACTTCTTCGTCTGTCATAGGGGTTCCTTTCTTACAAGGGCAAAAACGTCAGAACGAGGCAGAGCAGGGCGGGCAGGACGAGCAGCGTTTTCGCCGCCGCGAGAAGGTTCCGTCCGGTCGCCTTGTCGGGCAAAAACGCCGCGGCGCAGGTGCGCTCGGGCGAGGTCGGGACGAGCGGGGAGCGGAAGCGCAGAAACAGCGCTGCGACGAGCGCCAGCCCCCCGAGCAAAGCGAGCGGCGCGATCTCTCCCGCCCCCGAGAGCAGAAGCGACAGCGCGTTGTTGATGAGGTGAAACAGGAAGGGGATCCAGAACGACCCGCTCGAGACGGCGACCGCCCCGAGGAACAGCCCCGCCGCGAGGGCGTAGGGGAGCTGCGCGAGGTTCATGTGGACCAGGGCGAAGAGGATCGCCGTGATCCAGACCGCCGTCCGCTTCCCGTGCGGGAGAAACAGACGGAGCAGAAGAAAGCGGAAGAAGAACTCCTCGGCAAACGCCGGGGCGAGCGCGTAGTTGAGGAACAGGATCGGAAGCGGTCCCGTCGGGGCGGGCGACGCGATCCCGAACAGCCCCGCAAACGCCGCCGACAAAATCGACGTCGCCATCACCGAGAGCAGAAACAGCGGCAGAAGGAAAAAGTGCGCCCACGCGCGTCCGGTCGGCTTGGTCAACGCGACCGACCCCTCGCCGCGCTCCTCGCGCGGAAGCGCCGTCAGCAGAAGGCAGGGGAGCAGCGCCGCCGCGATCTGCACGCAAAAGAGCGCCGCGTCGCCCGGCAGAAACGCCCCGAGGAACCGCACGCAAAGCCAGAGCAGCGTCATCGCCGCCCCGACAGTCCCCGTCCGTTGCATCCCGACACCCCCTTCCGTTACGCATATAGTTTACCACACAGAAACGGGAAAGTCAATAAAACGCGAGCGGCGCGTTTGCGCCGCTTCGTTTCGGGCATAACCTGCGGTTTCGGTTGCTTTTATTGCAACTCTATTTCCCAAAAATAAAAAAATGTTGATTTTGGGAAACAGATGTGGTATACTATTTTTCGAGGTGATACTATGAAACTGATCGAACGCGACTTTTATCTTGACAAAATGAAAAACGCAATCGGTACGCCCGACGTTAAAGTCGTTACGGGCGTGCGCCGCAGCGGAAAATCCAAACTGTTGGAGTCCTTCAAACAGTACGTTTTGAAAAACGTTCCGCAAGCAAACGTTATTCATATCAATTTCAATCTTGCACAATATGAAAACCTGAAAGAGTACCACGCGTTGTATCAATATATCAGCGCGGCGTTCGTCGAAAACAAGACCAATTTCGTCCTGATAGACGAGGTGCAGTTATGCCCTCGGTTTGAGTTGACGATCAACAGTCTGCACGCGGAAGAAAAATACGACGTTTATATCACGGGTTCCAACGCGTTCCTTTTGAGTTCCGACCTTGCCACGCTGTTTACGGGCAGAACGTTTGAAATTAAGGTTTTTCCCTTTTCTTTCAAAGAGTATCTTGACTATTTCGGCAGCGAAAACGGATACGATTCTTTTGACCGTTACGTCAAGGAAGGCGGCATGGCGGGCTCGTACCTTTATAAAGATACAGAAGCAAAGTACGACTATATCAAGGACGTTTTTGAAACGCTTGTCGTCCGGGATATCCGGCAAAAATACAGATTGAAAAACCCGCAGTTGATGGATCGGCTCGTGGATTATCTGATGGACAACGTTTCAAACCTGACTTCCGTCCGAAATATTGCCGATACGCTTACCGTCAGCAGGGACGCGGTCAATCACAGAACGATCGGGCAATATATCCGGTACCTCTGCAACGCCTTTGCTTTTTACAGAATCAGACGATACGACATTCACGGTAAAAAGTATCTCGCGTCCAGCGACAAATACTATTTGAGCGATCACTCTTTCAGATACGCGAAACTCGGCACGAAGAATCTTGATTACGGCAGGGTGCTGGAAAACATCGTCGCGATCGAACTGTTAAGACGCGGCTATGAAGTCTACGCGGGGATTCTTTATAAAAAAGAAATCGACTTTGTGGCAATCAAGAGAAATGAAAAAATGTATATACAGGTTTCGGACAACGTTTCGGATCCCGCCACGTTTGATCGGGAAGTATCGCCGCTGCTGCAGATTAAAGACGCGTACCCGAAATTGATCGTCGCGAGAACGCGTCACGAAGAATACCTGTATGAAGGCGTCAGGGTCATTGACGTTGCCGACTGGCTCCGACAACTCTGATCGACCGAAGCGGTAACAAAATCGGCGCGGCATTTTTGCCGCGCCGATTTTATGGAAGAGAAAAAAACACAATAAAACGCCGCCGTTACCCGATGAGGATAATCAGCCCGACGACGAGCCAAAAGAGGAGCGCGCCGACGGCAAAGGTCAGGACGAGAAATCCGAGCCAGATCAGCGTTTTCCAAACGACGCGCCTGACGCGCATCATCAGGAGCAGGGAGAGCGCGGCGCCCCCGAAGGACACGGCGGCGCTCAACAAATATCCGCCGATCAGCATACCGACGGTGACGATCACCGCCAGAACCACCAAGGAGGTCTCGGCGAGGGCGGCGTAGGCAAGGATCAGCATCTGCAGACCGCCCATCATCGGAAAGACGCCGAGGGTCATGGGTAAATTCGCCCAGAGGAACGAGGACCAGAAGGTCAGCATCGGCAGAACGACGTCGATCGGGGAGAGGTTGACCGCGCCGCGCGTCGCTTTGCGGAAAAAGAACGGCGCCCGCATCGGTCAGTCGGTATCGGCGGGGCGGATCCCGACGCCGTTTTCCCAGTCGAACCAGTCGCCGTAGTAGTGGTCGAGAAACGCGGGGAAGTCGCTGTTCCCCAATTCGATATACTTGTTTTCACGCTTTCCTCCGCCATAAAAAGACAGAAAGATCAACGTCCGCGTTTCGTCGTTGTAACCGAACGCGTCAAAATGCCCCGGAAAGCCCGAGAAGACGTGCTTTCGCCAATTATCGACAAATCCGACCGGTTTGGCGTTGTAGCCGATGGTGTAAAAACGAAATCCGTACGCCTCGTGTTCGCCGTAAAGCGAGAGGTCGGAAAGACGCGCTTCAATATGCGACTGCTTGGCGGCTTCATAGACGGCGGGGTCGTCGTAGGTCAGCCAGACGAAATCGCGGGTCCTGCCGTTTTTCCTCGCGTCGTATTTGTCGCCGTGGTAGTTGCCTTCGGAGTAGGGATAGGCGGCGAAGAACTCCCGTTTGCTTTCGGGTTCGACCGAGTTTTCCGCTTGGCTGGGATTCCACAAATAAAGCCCCTCTATATGCGCGTGTTCCGCCGGGATCCCGGCGAACTGCAAAACGAGGAACACAATAAATCCGACGACAAGAAACGCGAGAAACGCGGGGAAGGAGCCGAGGAGGGCGCCGAAAAAGCCGGTGAGAAAAGACTTGCGTTTTGCGGAAGGTTCTTTTTTCATACGCTTCTCCTTTCAGCGCGTCAGTCGGGGGCGCGGTCGCCCGCGCTCCAGTCGAACCAATCGCCGAAGAACCAATCGAGG
>CAMJDE010000012.1 GCA_946404295.1 uncultured Clostridia bacterium
CGAGGCGAGCGCCGCGCGGACGGTCTCGGGGGTCTGGTCGGGGAGCCAGAGCCGCATCATCGGTTTCGGGTTTTTCAGGGCGAAGCGGATGCAGGTGCGGACGATGATCTCGCCCTCGCGGTCGGCGTCGCCCGCGTTGACGATCGCCTCGACGTCGGGGCGGTTGGCGAGCGAAACGATATTGTCGAACTGCCCCCGGATGCCGGGATCGACCTTGCGGTCGTCGCCGCGGCGAAGCTCGAAGCGGAACTCGTCGGGGATGCAGGGAAGGTTCTCGAGCGTCCAGCGCGCCTTGCCCGACGCGGGCAGACCGCCCTGATAGTCCTCGATGTCGACGAGCGAGAAAAGATGACCGAACGCCCAGGTCACGAGGTACCCGGGACATTCGAGATATCCGTTCCGCCGGACGCTCCCGCCGATGGCGGCGGCGATGTTCCGGGCAAGACTCGGTTTTTCGGCTACGATCAGGTACATCCCGATCCTCCTTGAACGGTTGGTTTTGACGGTTTTCGGGGGCGTTTGCGAGGGGGAAAACGGTCGACCCGTCACCCCTTTCCGAGGGTCGGGCAGAGCGTTCGTAAAAAGTGCGAAATCGCGTCGGCGAAGCGCAGAGAGAGGGACGATTGCCGTTTTGTGGGATTTGATCTGTCAAGCGGGCAAAACGGAGAAAATGCGAGTTTTGCCAAAAAAAGTTTTCCACCGCGCATCTTGTGGAAAAAGTGGATAACTTTTGTCCCCCGAGGGTCGATTTTCGCCGTGAACATTGATTTCGGGGGGCAAGAAGGGGGAGTTACGCACTCTATCCACCGAGACTCGTGTGGAAAACCCGCCGATCGTCGAAAATTGTAAAGGTTGCACAAATCTTCGTAAACCGACGTTCCGACAAAAATCGGCGACGCTTTTTCGAGCGCATTTTCGGCTCGCGTTTTTTCGGACGATCTTCGCACCGTTTGCGACGCGGCGCTCGGGGAAGGGCGTTTTCGGTGTCGGATCGGCAACCGTCGGGCGATCAAAAAGACCCGGTCGGCGCGCGCGGGTCCGAGGAGTCGGATCCGTCTCTCTGCCGGAGCCGGGAGGAACGTTCCGCCCGGGGGCGGATCCCCGGGCGAGCGCGGGTCAGGGAAGCGTGAAGGTGTCGAGATCGACCTCGGTCTGCGTGCTGTTCTTCATATCCCGGAGAAAGGCGCGGCGGGAGGCGAGTTCGTTGTCGCCGAGGATCAGCGTATAGTCGGCGCCGATCTTGTTCGCGTACTTCATCTGCGCCTTCAGACTTCTGCCGACGAGGTCGCATTCGACGAAGGCGCCGGTGCGCCGCAGCCGTTCGGTGATGACCGACGCCGCGACAGAGGCTTCGTCCCCGAGAGCGGCGATATAGAGGCGGGGGACGTCCGGGGTCGGGTCGGCGATCCCCTGCGCCCGGAGCGCGAGGATCACGCGGGTCAGCCCCATCGCGAACCCGATCGCGGGAAGCGGCGAGCCGCCGAGTTCCTCGACCAGTCCGTCGTAGCGTCCGCCGCCGCAGACCGTGCTCTGCGCGCCGATCCCGTCGGCGATGAACTCGAAGACGGTGCGGGTGTAGTAATCGAGTCCGCGCACGATCGCGGGGTCGACGACGTAGGCGATCCCCATCCCGTCGAGCAGACGGGTCAGGGTATTGAAGTGCTTTTTGCAGTCCTCGCAGAGGTAGTCGACCGTCTTGGGCGCGCCCTTGGCGATCTCCGAGCAGATCGGGCTCTTGCAGTCGAGGAGGCGGAGCGGGTTCTTTTCAAGTCGGGTTTTGCAGGTGTCGCAGAGTTGTTCGCGGTGGCTGCCGAAATACGAGACGAGCGCGGAACGGTAGTTCGGGCGGCAGTTCTTGCATCCGATCGAATTGAGGTGCAGGGTGATCCCCGAAAGACCCAACCGCCGGAAGACCGATGAGGCGAGCGCGATCATCGTGGCGTCCGCCGCGGGACTGTCCGCTCCGAAGAGTTCGGCGCCGAACTGGAAGAACTCGCGGCTTCTGCCCGCCTGCGGCGCTTCGTGACGGAAGCAGCTGATCAGATAGTAGTATTTGAGCGGCATCGGCTCGCTCTGACAGCCGTGCTCGATCAGCGCCCGGACGACCGAAGCCGTCCCCTCGGGGCGCAGACTGATGCGGCGGTTCTCGTCGCGGTCGACGAAGGTGTACATCTCCTTCTGCACGACGTCGGTCGTGTCGCCGACCCCGCGCTCGAAGAGTTC
This sequence comes from uncultured Clostridia bacterium, assembly GCA_946404295.1. Taxonomy (GTDB): domain Bacteria; phylum Bacillota; class Clostridia; order Oscillospirales; family CAG-272; genus UBA1740. Next base: position 2,224 of record CAMJDE010000012.1, read on the forward strand.
TGTGTTCTCAAAGGTCGGGGTGCGGATCTCGCCGAAGCCGTAGTTCTTCGCCTCTTCGCGCATGACCGTCTCGATCTTGCGGTACAGCGGCGTTTCGTCGGGCAGGACGTCGATCGTCCCCTTGATTTTCTGGATCATGGTATCGTTCTCCTTGCGGGTAATAGGTAAAGGTCAGGGAAGTTCGTTTTCCCGGTGCCGGAGCCCCGAGAGCAGAAGGTCGGACAGTTCCCGGAGCCGTTCGGCTTGTCCCGTCGTCTCGAGCATCCCCAAAAGGGCTTCGAGCGCCGTCGCGCGGCGGTAGTCGCCGGGGGTGGCGTGTTTCGGACGGTTGAGGTGCTTGGCGTTCCCGGCGCGGCGCACGAGCGCCGCCTCGTCCTCCGTGAGGCGAGGTTCAACGAGCGAGAGCCCCTCCGACTGCGCCTCCGCCGTCACGTACGCCAGCGAAAGGCGGGTCAGGTCCCCCGAGCGGAAGACGCCGCGCGCGACCAGCATCGAGCGGACGGCGTGGGAGAAGATCGCGTCCCCGAGGAACGCGAGGGCAAGCACGTCGGGCAAATCCGACTGCCGGATCGGTTCCATCGCACGTCTCCCTTCCCGGCAGGCGCCGGTCGTCGTTTTCCATTACAAAAGGGACCGCCCGTCCGGTTCGTCCGGTCCCTTTCGTTCGCCCGGTTTCACGCCGGGCTTATTTTCCGAACGCCTCCTTGAAGGCGGCGATCATATCCGAGATGCTCCCGTGATAGCGGAATACGAGGAGCGCCGCCGCGCCGACGAGGGCGACGGCGAGGGTGATGCCGAGGAGGAAGAGCGCCACTTTGAGACCCGAGAAGCGTCCGCCCTCGTGCAGATAGTAGTCGGGGTCTTCGTCGGCAAACGCCGTCCCCACGCGCGAGGCTTCGCCGCGTTTGGCGAGTTCCGCCTCGAGATCGCGGTTGCGCTGTTCGAGTTCGGAGATCCGGCGGCGGCTGACGTCCTCGCGGCGACGGGCGAGTTCGGTGTAGGTCACGGGGACCGGATCGTCCTTCTTGCCGTAGCGACGGTCGGCTCTCGCGGCGTATTCGCGCAGGCGTTCCGCCGTTTTGGCGTCGGCGCAGCAGAGCGCGAGCAGATAGTAGCGGTTGTCGGAGAAGGTCGATTTCGCCCGCGCGAGATCGCGTTCCTCACGGAGTCCGAGCGAGACCAAAAGGAGCCCGACGTACGCCGCGCAATCGGCGGCGTCCTCGTCGCGGACGCGCTCAAAGCACGCCTGCGCTTGGTTCCATTTCTTCTTTTTCAGGAGTTTGTAGCCGCGTTTGAGCGTTTTTTCGTGTTCGGGTCTCGACACGCCGGCTTTGCGCCCGGGGGCGGCCGCCGCCGTCTTGACGGCGTAGACGTCGAGTTTCACGCGGCGCTGTTCTGCGTGATCGCCCGACGCGCGGTAGAGTTCCGCCGTCTCACGCCGGTTCTGATCCAGTTCGGCGTTCTCGATCTCGGTCCATTCCGCCGTGGTCCTGACGCCCGCTTTCTCGGCGCGTTTGTCGGCTTTGTCGGCGTACTTGGCGAGTTTGCGGCGGGTACTCCGCTTCCCGAAGTGGTAGGCGAGAATATAGTCGGGATTGTCGCGGATCGGGGTGCTGACCCGTCCGAGTTCGGAGGGTTTGCGGCAGGAGAAGGTGCAGAGCAGACGGGCGAGATACGCCCCGGCAAAGTCGGGCGAACGTTCGATCAGACCGTCGAGGATCCCGCGCGCCTTGGCGTACTTGTCGCGCTTGATGTACCGCTCGGCTTCGGTGAGGAGTTCGTCCTCCTCCTTGACCTTCGCGTGCGTGCCCGCGATGCGCGCCGCTTTCGCGCGGCGTTCCGCGTCCTGCGCCAGCGCGTCGCGGCGGGTGGCGCGGCGTTCTTCGATCCGCTTCTTTTCGGCGCGGCTCGATTTCTCGTTCGATTTCGCACCAGCGACGCCCAGCCGTTTGTCGACCTTTTCGGCGGCTTTGGTCAGGCGTTTGCGCTCCTCGGGCGTTGAGAAACGCACCGCGAGGAAGTAGTTTTCGTCGCCCGAGAAGGAACGGCGGCTCTTAGGCAGTTTTTCGACCTTCTTCAGCTGCAGGTCGCAGAGCAGGCGGCCGACGTACGCCTCGCCGTTGGTCGGGTCGAGCGCCAGGATCTCGGCGTAGACCTCGTCGGCGCGGGTGAACTTGCCGCGCTTCTGCAGTTTCCGCGCGCGGCGGAAGAGCGGGTCGAGTTTGGATTCGGTATCGCGGAGTTCGGAGATATAGTACTCGTCCCGGGCGACCGCCGTTTCGGCGTCGTTCATCGCGGCGCGGAGCCGGATGACCTCTTCCTCCTTGGCGTGGAGCCGCGCGAGGAGTTCTGCGCGGCGCTCGGACGAGGCGAGCGTCTCTTCCTTCGAGAGTTCCGCCGCGGCGATCCGGGTCAGGTAGACCTCGCGTTCGGCTTCCGAGAGACGCGCGGCGATCTCCTCAGGGGTCAGGCGCGAATAGTCGTACCGGCCGTAGGAGATCATACGCTCGATCCCGTCGAGCCGATGGTTCATCTCGGCGCGCAGTTCCTCAAGCCCGGCGCCGGTCGCGCCGACCGGAGCGGTCGCGCCCGCCGGCAGAACGACGACGCCCGTCGAACTCGAGACGGGGGTCTGACCCGCCGAGGCGAGATACCGTTCGAGACGGCGGCGCATCACGCGCGAGCCGTAGTGCATCGCGAGCAGGAAGTTCGGGTCGGTCCCGAAGGGCTCCTTGCAATGCGCGAGTTTCTTTTCCTGTTTCAGTTTCAGGGAGACGAGCAGCAGCCCGAGATAGGCGTCGGCGCACTCGCCGTCGATCGCGAGCGCGGCGTGGTACAGATCCTCCGCCTTCGCCCACTTCTTCTTCTCGCGGAAGGCGTCGGCGCGGTCGAGAATCTTCGAGATGCGCTCGTTGCGCTCCTTTTCGGATTTCTCGTCGTTGAAGTCCTCGGGCAGCGAGGCGTTGATCTCGGCGACGCGGCGGTCGGTGTCCGCCTCCGCCTGACGGAACCGTTCCATTTCGCGGATCGCCTGGCTCCGTTCGATCACCAGCGCCGAGCGGGTGGACGCGTCGGCGTAGCCCATCAGACGGCGGTTGAGCGAACCCGTGCTGTAGTTCAGGGCGAGCAGGAAATAGCGGTGATCCGAGAGGTTGCCTTCGTATTCGGCAAGGCGGCGCTCCTCGGGCAGTTTCAGTTCGGCGAGCAGTTTGTTGCGGTAGGCGTACGCCGATTCGGGGTCGGTCTCCAGGACCTTTTCGGCGTAGGCGTCGGCTTTCTTCCATTTCCGCTTGGAAAGCGCGCGGTTGGATTTGTTCAGCAGTTTCTGGTTGCGCTTGCGGTCGATCGAGTCGGAGAGCCGCGCCGTCATACGGCGGTCGGTGTCGGCGATCTCGGATTCGGCGCGGCGTCCGGTCTCGGTCTCGGGGACCAGCACCGGGGTCACGGGCGCGGGTGCGGGCGCGGGCTCCTCCGCCTGCGTCTGCGCGGGAACGGGGACGGGAACCGCGACGGGGACGGGGGCTGCCGCGATCGGTTCCGCCGCGGGTGCGGGCGCCGGGGTCGGTTCCGCCGCGCGGGTCGGTTCCGCCTGCGCGGGCTTTTCCTCGGGCAGGTCGGTCTTGTGCGCGGCGACCAGCCGTTTGCCCCGCAGGGCTTCCTCATTGTCGGGTTCGACCTTCAGAATATCGTTCAGGGTGGCGTCGGCGCGCATCCATTGCTTGGCGTTGATCGCGCGGAACGCCGATTTGAGCCGCTGTTCGGTGAGAGACGACTGTCCGGGCGTCTTTTCGGACTGCGCGGCTTCTTTCGCCGCACGGTTCGCGTCCTCCGCCAGGCGCGCCGCCTCTTCGCGGCGGGCGTCCTCACGGCGCTGATCCGCCATCGAAAGGCGGCCTCTCGCCGCGGGGGCTCCGGGGCGGTAGTCGTTCTCGCCGATCGCGGGCACGGGGGCGGCGGGCTTCGCCTCGGGAACCGTCAGCGGGGCGTCCGCGCCCAGACCGAACTTCGATCCGCAGGAGGGGCATACTCCCCCCGCGAGATTTCCGTCCAGTTTGACGGCGCCGCCGCATTTCGGGCAAGTCATCTTCCTGATTTCCATTTCGGCTCTCCTTGTGGGTTTTTTCAGATTTCGTTGAGTCCGCTCCGCCCGGGCGTCGTTTCGCCGCAGGGGAAAACCAAAGAGATTGCGACAGTTTTACATATAATATTATATCATATATTTGCGCAAAGTCAAGGAGATTCAGCCGTTTTTCATTTGTTTTTCAAGCGACGGCGATCGGGCGCCGCGAAAAAAAGAAATCGAGGAAAACCGATAGCGATTTTCCTCGATCATTGTCGTTTTCGGGGGGAAACCCCCGTTTTCAGTCGGCTCCGAACAGGACCCGCGAGAACGCGGCGTTGACCGCCCCGACGCTCTCGGCGTAGGCGGCGGCAAGGTCGTTCAGCTCGGCGACCTGGTCGGAGGCGCCCGCGTAACCCGTATCCGAGCAGTCGAGCAACAGGATCGCCGCGCGGATCAGACGGTACTGTTCGCGCAGGGTTTTACCCGCGAGGGTCTCTTCGTTCCGTTCCATTCTGAACTGCGCCGTATAGGTCGCGTCGCCGGTCGCGGCGCGCGGGGTGTGATCCCACGACAGGAAAGCGTAGTCGAAGAGGTTGGAGGGGAGTTCGAGCGAACCGTCGTAGTGCGGGACCTCGCCGCGCAGACAGAGCGTTTGGTACCGCTCGCCCGCGATCACCCAGGTGACGGTATACCCGCCCTTCGAGCGCACCTCCTCCTTGACCGTCCCGCTGTTCGGGTCGTGCATCAGGGCGAGGGTGAAGGTGACGGTGCGGTCGTCCGCCTCGGCGCGCATACCGAAGATCGAGTCGGTGAACCCGATATAGCGGTCGACCTGCGTGCCCGAGGTCGCGCCCGAACCGGGAACGTAGGAGTAGACGGCGTTCTCGCCGTTCCAATAGAGGTTGCCGTTCAGGTACCAGAGTCCCGCGAAGGTCCCCTGCCAGACCCCGCCGAAGGCGTGCCATTGCAGTCCGAGCGAGAAGAGTTCCTCAAAGCGCCCGGTCCCGGGATCGTAGGTGACGAGCGAACCGTCGTCGATGGCGTAGATCCCGTCGGACGCGAAGATGAACGGGGTCGAAACGGTCTCGAACACGCCGTCGTATTTGTAATTATCGGTCGTGACGGGGGACTCCCACGCGCCGCGGTGGTTGCGGTCCTCGCTGATCCCGTTGTAGAAATGCGCGTCGGACGAGAGGAAGAACTCGTGCGAGACCTGCCCGTAAAAGCCCTTGTCGTCGCGGTCGTCCCAGGTGACGTCCATATGGTACCAATGCCCGTCGATCTTCACGACGTTCCACTCGTGGTTGAGGTCCGCGCTGGAGACGCACTCGCACTCCACCCCGAGTTTGCGGAGCAGATAGCGGGTCAGGAGTGAATACGCCTGACAGACGCCGATTCCGTTTTTCAGCATCCCGTAGGCGTCGTATATGGCGTTGTCCTTTTCTTCTTCGATATACGCCCTGTGGTCGTAGTCGTAATGGAGCGCGACGTAGTCGTGGACGAAGGCGACCTTCTCCCATTCGGAGAACGAGGGATCGACCTTGGCGACGATCGCGTCGGCGAGTTCGTGGAACTCGGCGAGCATCGCCGGGATCTCGGCGACGTTATCGGGATAGACGGGGCGGATCGTCCGCACGACGGTCGATCCCGAATAGCGGGTGAACGAGTAACGCCCGTCGATGAAGAACAGTTCGGCTTCGGAGTAGAAGAGCATCGCGAAGACCTGCCCGATCTGCTCCTCGTCCAATCCGTAGGAGGCGACGTCGATCTCGGTCTTGCACTTTAAGAGTTGGTCAAGCAGAAACAGGTAGATCTCACTCTCGGTGATGAGTTCCTCGTCGGGCGAACCCGCAAGCCGCGCGGGAACCGTCGCCTCTGCGCGCTCGACGCCCGGCACTGCGAAGGGAGAGACGAGGGGCAGGAGCAGAACCAGGAGAAGCAAGAGCGCCGCGATCCGGCGGGACGCGGACGGGAAAACGGTTTTCATAGAACGCTCCTTTCGGGAGAGAGGATTTTTTACTATTATAGCATCGGGCGGGGTTTTTGTCAATCGGGCGCGGAAGGGGCGTAACGAAAACAGACCGAGAGAAACGCCGCAGGATTCGCCGTTTTCGTACTCGTCGGCGTACAAGCGTACGACAGAGGGCGAAAACGGCGAAAGGCATGGCGGGACGAGCAAAATGCCCGTCCCGCCCGATCCTTTGGAACGACGGTTTTCTTTTCCCGTCTGCTCTCGGAAACCAATTCTTGCGGTTTTTTTGCCGGTCATGCAAGTTTGTCGACGGTCTGTCCCGGAGCGGGAGGGGGTGCGAACCGGGGTTACTTCCGCTTGTTGATCGCCGTGACGGTGACGCCCTCGGGCAGTTTGATTCCGCGCACGCCGTAGGTGCGGCGCCCGGTCACGGGGATCGGGTCTTTGCGCGGCTTGCGCTTGCCGTCCGAGAGCAGGAGATCGACCGTCGACGCGCCGCCGAGCAACCCGGCGTAGATCAGTTTGTCGCCGTCGCGGAGCAGGGCGGATTCGTACTTTTTGCGGTTGATCTTGTACTCCTCGAACGCCGAACATTTCAGCATCCCGCGCTCGGTCGCGATCAGCGTGATCTCCTCCCCCGGGAGCGTCGCGGGCAAGACGCAGAGCAGGTAGTCGTCGGTAAAATCGCGGATCAGTTTTTCGGGAATGACGCCCTTGTCCTTTGCCGAGCGGCACTCGGGGATGTCCCCGGCGCAGAGCTGGTAGACGCCCGCCCGGTTGCCGAAGAGATAGAGCGTCACGTCGGTCCTGGTCTTGACGAAAAGCTCCGGGGGGGTGGTTGCTGTTTTTTGCATATTTTCAAAGATTTTTTCGCTTACGCGGTGGAGGTTCCCGGTCTCGTCGATATAGGCGACGGTGTCCTCCGCCACCTTGAAATCGTCGAGTTTGACCGTCTCCTCCTCAATCTCGCCGGAGAGTTCCGTGCGGCGGTCGGAGTGGAGGGCACGCTTCACCTCTTTGAGCGAAGCGATGATCGCCTGATCCATTTCGGCGGGGTCGGAAAGCAGCCGTTCGTAGCCCGCGATGTTCTCGCGCACCTTCGCCAGTTCGTTTTCGAGCGTTTCGATCTCGAGCCCGGTCAGACGGCGCAGTTTCATTTCGAGGATGGCTTCCGCCTGCCGTTCGGTGAGATCGAACTCGGCGCAGAGTTGTTCCTTCGCCGCGGCGGGGGTTTTCGACGCGCGGATCACGGCGATCACGCGGTCGATGTTCAGGGCGGCGATCGTCAGACCCCCGAGGATCTCCTCGCGGTCGCGGGCGACGCGCAGATCGTAGTTGATCCGCCTCCGCTCGATCTTTTTGCGGAAGGCGACGTAGTACCCGACGGCGGCGAGAAGCGAAAGCTGCATCGGGCGGCCCTCGGCGATCGCGATCATATTGACGGCAAAGGTCTTTTGCAGATCGGTGTAGCGGTAGAGATAGGAGAGGAGTTTTTCGGCGTCGTAGCCGCGCTTGACCTCGATCACGGCGCGGATGCCGGTGCGGTCGGACTCGTCGCGCACGTCCGAGATCTGCTGGATGATCTCGCGTTTCGACTGCGCGTGTTCGAGCACCTTGGCGAGCAGTTCCGCCTTGTTCGACTGGAAGGGGAACTCGGTGATCACGATATTCGATTTTCCGTCGGGGAGTTTCTCGACCGTCGCCTTGGCGCGGACGTAGAGTTTGCCCTCTCCCGTCGCGTAGATCGCGGGCAGATCCTGCGGGTTGACGATGATGCCCCCGGTCGGGAAGTCGGGACCCTTGATATGCTTCATCAGCCCCTCGAGCGTGATCTTCGGGTTTTTGACCGCGGCGATCACGCCGTCGATCACCTCGTCGGGGTTGTGCGGGGGAACGTTGGTCGCAAGACCCACCGCGATCCCGGCGGAGCCGTTGATGAGCAGGTTGGGAAAGAGAGCGGGCAGGACGTCGGGCTCTCTGCGCGTATCGTCGAAGTTGAGCGACGAGGGGACGGTTTCTTTGGCGAGGTCGCGCATCAGCATCAGCGCCGCGGGCGCCATCCGCGCCTCGGTGTACCGGAAGGCGGCGGCGGTGTCGCCGTCCATCGAGCCGAAGTTGCCGTTGCCCTCGACGAGCGGCACGCGCATATTGAAGTCCTGCGCCAGCCGGACCATCGTGTCGTAGATCGAACTGTCGCCGTGCGGGTGGTATTTCGCCATCGTCTCGCCGACGATGTTCGCCGATTTACGGAAGGGTTTGTCGGGGGTCAGCCCCGCCTCGTTCATCGCGAAGAGCACGCGCCGCTGCACCGGTTTCAGTCCGTCCTCGACGCGCGGCACCGCCCGTTCGAGGATGACGTGTTCGGAGTAGGGCATCATGGAGTCGTGCATCACGTCCTCCATGTTGCGTTCGAGAATGACGGTGTTGTCGACGATCTCTTTCGGAGTCTTTGACTGTCGTCCCATCTCTTACACCCTCACTTTCTTTGCGAAGTTGTCGACTTTGTTGAAGTCGGCGTGCGCGAAGATGTAGTCCTGCCGCCGCGCGGCGTCGTCGCCCATCAGGACCGTCACCATATTTTCCGCCTCCGCCGCGTCCTCGATCCCGACGCGGATCAGCGTCCGGTGCGCGGGGTTCATCGTGGTTTCCCAGAGCAGTTCGGGGTTCATTTCGCCGAGCCCCTTGTAGCGCGAGATCGTGTAGGCGGAACTCTTTTCGAACTGCGCCGTCACTTTTTCACATTCGGCGTCGTCGTAGGCGAACCAGACCTTGCCGTCCGATTTCCGCTCGACGCGGTAGAGGGGCGGCATCCCGATATAGACGTGACCCTCGAGGATCAACTCTTTCATATAACGATAGAAGAAGGTCAGGAGCAGCGCCCGGATGTGCGCGCCGTCCTGGTCGGCGTCGGCGAGGATGATCACCTTGTCGTAGCGGAGGTTCGCGATGTTGAAATCGCGTCCGACCCCCGTCCCGAGCGCCGTGATGATCGAGCGGATCTCTTCGTTCGCGAGCAGGGCTTCGAGCCGCCGCTTCTCGCTGTTGACCGGTTTTCCGCGCAAGGGCAGGATCGCCTGAAAGTTCCGGTCGCGCCCCTGCTTTGCCGAGCCGCCCGCCGAATCGCCCTCGACGATGAACATTTCGTTTTTCGAGAAATCGCGCCCGATGCTGGCGGCGAATTTGCCGACTAGCGCCGTGACCTCGAGACTGTTTTTCTGGCGCGCGAGGTCGTTTGCCTTCTTGGTCGCCTCGCGCACGCCGCGCGCGGCTTTGGCTTTTTCGAGCGCCGCCTTCACGACCGCCTGATTGGAGCGGTTCTGCGTGTAGCGCCCGAGTTGGTCGGTGACGATGGTCTCGACCGCCGTCCGCACCGAGATATTGCCGAGTTTGGTCTTGGTCTGTCCCTCGAACTGCGCTTCCTTCATCTTGCCCAGCAGGATCACCGTGATCCCCTCGCGCAGGTCCTCGCCGATGTAGTTGTCGTCCTTGTCCTTCAGCACGCCGATCTCGCGCGCCGCGGCGTTGAAGACCTTGGTGAGCGCGGTCTTGAACCCCGTCTCGTGCGTGCCGCCCTCGGTCGTGCGGATGTTGTTGACGTAGGAGAGGATGGTTTCGCTGTAGCCGTCGGTGTGCTGGATCGCCGCCGTCAGCCGGATCCCGTCGGATTCGCCCGCGATCAAAATCGGTTCCTCGTAGAGCACCTTCTTGCCCTGATGGAAGAACTTCATATAGTCGATCAGACCGTTTTTGTAGCTGTAAACGAAGGCGTTTTCGCCATCGGTCTTCCGCTCATCCCTGAAGGTGATCGTCAGCCCGGCGTTCAGAAACGCCAGTTCGCGCAGTTTGTTCTGAATGGTATTGAAATCGAAATGGATCGTGTTGAAAACGCGGTCGTCGGGCATAAAAGTCACCGACGAACCGTGACCCGGCACGTCGCGCCCGACGACGCGGAGTTTGCGCTTGAGCACCCCGGAGCGGACGTTTCCTTCCTCGTCCTCGGGGCTCTCAAACTCGATGCGGTAGCGTTTGCCGTCGCGGATCGATTCGGCGACCAGCCAACGCGAAAGGGCGTTGACGACAGAGGCGCCGACGCCGTGCAGACCGCCCGCGTAGGAATAGCTCTTTCCGTCGAACTTTCCTCCGGCGTGCAGTTTGGTGAAGATCAACTCGATGCCGGGCACCTGCGTTCCCGGGTGGATGTCGACCGGCATCCCGCGTCCGTTGTCGGTGACGGTGAGACTGCCGTCAAGGTGGATCGTCACGTCGATCTTGTCGGCGTAGCCGTTCGCCGCCTCGTCGACCGCGTTGTCGACGATCTCCCAGACCATGTGGTGCAGACCTCTGACGTCGGTGTCGCCGATATACATTCCGGGGCGCCGTCTGACCGGTTCCAGCCCCTCGAGTACCGTAATGGAACTCGCGTTGTATTCGTTCTTTGCCATGAAGTTCGGTTCCCTCCAGCAATGCGGTTTTTTCGTTCAATAAATTATTATACCGTTTTTCTCCCCCGGTGTCAAGCGATTTTTCAACAGGTTGTTGTCGGAGCGTCCCGGATCCTCTATATATAGTTGCCCGGCTCGCCGAAAGCGAGATTTGCAAAAAGAAAGCGGGCGCCCCCGGAAAAGGGGCGCCCGCAAAGGCGGCGGATCTCAGTTGCCGTTGTTCATTCGGGCGAGGAATTCTTCGATATCCTCAGCCGTGACGGTTTCGCCGTTCCGGATCTTTTCGCCGAACTCCTCGTTCAGGGCGTCGGAGATCAGGTCTTTCGCGACGTTCATCACGTCGTCGTCGAGCGAGACGCCGTAACCCTCGAGCGCCGATTCCATATCGCCGCCGATGAATTGATCGGGATCGTCGAAGAACGCCTGTTTATCTTCCTCGGAAACGCCGTTCAGAGCGTTCGCCATATCGGTCGTCATATTGTGGTATTCGACGTATTCGGGCGAACTCTTCTCGGGAACGTCGATGTAGTTGGCGACGACCGCCTTGAACGCCGCCCGCTCGAGCGCGTCGCAGACCGCCTCGTATCTCTCGTTGGATTTCAGGACGGCGCGGATGTCGGGGATCAGGGTCGGGTCGTTCGAGAGTTTGTCCTTCATGGCGTCGGAGTCGTCGATGATCGGGAAGACCCCGTGCTTCTCGAAAACGTCCATCAGATCGACCAGCGTCTGGAAGTCGTTGGCGACGACCGACCGTCCGGCGGGAGCGCCCGCGGGCGGGTTCTTGTCCTCGTCGGCTGTCGACTTTTTCAGCACGCCGTAGAGTTCCTTCATAACCTCTTCAAACTCCTCGGTCGCCTGCGGCGCCGGGATCGAAAGGAAGGTCTCGTCCTTGTCCCACGCGTTGCCTGCGGCGTTCAGCACTGCGGCGATCAGGCGCGGGAAGAGTTCGGAGTCGTCGATGTCGGCGACCAGTTTGTTCATCGCGCCGACCTGATCTTCGGTGTACGCTTTGATATCGGTGCCGATCAGCGGGAAGGAGTGCGCGTAGAGTTTGGCGACGTTGTCGGTCTCGTCCTTGATGTTGACCTCTTTGCCGTCGACCTCATAGCGCATCAGCGAGTTGCAGATCGGGGTGCCGGCGTACTTGTCGACCAGTTTGTAGATCGGGGCGTCGGCGACGGCGAGCATCTGTTCCTTATATCCGGCAAGCTGATCGACCGCGGCGACGTCGTATTTCGGATCCTTTTCTTCTTCGATCGTGTCGATCGCCGAGACCGCGTTGGTGAGCAGACCGCAGAGCGGGACCATAATCGCGACGGTGAAGACCGCGCCCTGCACCGCGCCGATCACGCCGCCGAGCAGACGGAAGCCGCGCTTCGGTCCGGCGAAGAAGCCGATGATCATCGAGACGATCTCAAGCACGAACGCCGCGACGAGGAAGAGGATCGTAAAGAAGATCGGCGAGAGGATCGCGACGGGCAGTCCGATCAGCAGTTCGTAGGCGTCGGGGACCTGCTCCTTCAGTTGGTCAAGGAAGGTGACCTTCAGAAGCGTGAGCAGTTTTTGCGTCCAGGGGTGGTTCAAAACTTTCTCGGTGTTTGAAAGGAAATACCGGCACGCGAAGAGCGAGCCGAAGAAGGCGACGGCGACCGTGAGAAAGCGGATGAACGCCCGCTTGAAGCCGCGCATCAGCCCGAGCAGCGCCCCGATCACGATCAGGACGCCCGCCAGGATCAGGAGACCCGTAGGCGCGTTGTTGATGATGAAGTCCATTCTATGTACCTCCGTTTGATTGTCGGATTTGCGTCAGAGTAAGCCGCGTTCCCGCATCAGGAGCACGCGCGTGAGCGCCGCCTGCGTCTTCCCGTCGGGGATCTTGCCCGCGAGGATCGCGTCGGCGAGGTCGTCGAGCGGGATCCGCCGCACCGAAAGGAATTCGTCGTCGTCAAGCGAACGTTCGCCTTTCGTAAGGTCGGTCGCGAGATAGAGCGTGATCCGTTCGTCGACGATCGCGGGAGAACCGAAGTAGTCGCCGAGGCAGGTCAGTTTTCCGGCGATCAGCCCGGTTTCCTCGCGGAGTTCGCGGAGCGCCGCCTCGCGCCTGTCCTCGTCGGGGGTGTCGAGTTTTCCCGCCGGGATCTCGATCAGGATCCGTCCGACGGCGAAGCGGAACTGCTCTTCGACGGCGACCGTTCCGTCGGAAAACAGCGGGACGACGGCGACGGCGCCCTTGTGCCGGATCAGTTCGCGCGTCGCGATCCGTCCGTTCGGGAGTTTCACGTGATCGACCTCAAGATCGAAGACGGCGCCCGAGAAGAGCCGACTGCCGTCGACTTCGGTTTCGACAAGTTCGTCCGGGGCGGTCCGGATCAGGGATTTTTCCGCGTCCGTTTCTGCGTTTTTCATCGCGACCTCCCGTAACTCTTGATACGGAAACAGTATAGCACGAAACGGGGGTTCTGTCAAGACCGAAAAAGGTCGGCGCGCCCCTTTTCCTGTCTCGTTTCAGCGAACGCGGCGGGACGGGGCGCGCCGGGCGCAGAGAAGGCAGAACGGGAGCGAGAGCAGACACCAGAGGAGCGCGTAGGGCAGGCAGATCTGTCCGAGCAGGTCGAAGGGAACGTCCGAATAGTCCCAGACCTCCATTCCCAACCCGAGATTGAAGATCACGCCGAAGATCAGTTCGATCAGGGTGATCGCCGCCCCCGACGCCAGCAGCCGGAGCGGCAGTCTTCCGCTTGCGAGCGAGCGGTTGAGACGGAAGAGGACGACGGCAGAGATCCCGCCCGCCAGCGCCATCGTCGGGTGGGTGTAGCCGCGCCAGAGGATCTCGACGAAGGGATAACCGAGCGCGCCGAGAAGAAAGAGGGGAGCGTCGGTCCGCAGTTTGTTCATAGGGTACCTCCTGCCGACAAAACGGCGAAGGATAGGATACCCCCGGCGGCGGGGATTATGCGGAAACCCGCGCGCCCCGCGCCCGCCCTCGCGCGCGAAAAAACGCAAAAGTAAAGAAAAGCACTTGCAAAACGGGACGGGAACGGGTATAATAGAGGTAACAACGAACAATAAAGGAGACTATTCCCATGAAACTCGGCGTTCTGACCAATCTGTTCGGCAAGATGTCGCTCGAAGAGGCGCTGACCAAGTTCGAGGCGCTCGGCATCGAGGCGGTGGAGATCGGCTGCGGCGGCTATCCCGGCAAAGCGCATTGCGATCCGAAGATCCTGCTCAACGACCAAAAGGCGCTCGACGAGTTCAAGGCGACCCTCGCCCGTCACCACGTCGAACTCTCCAACCTCTCGGCGCACGGCAACCCCGTCCACCCCGACAAAAAGATCGCGAAGGCGTTTCACGACGATTTCGTCGACGCCGTTCTGCTCGCCGAGAAACTCGGTGTCGACACCGTCGTCACTTTCTCGGGCTGCCCCGGCGGATCCCCCGAGGACAAGACCCCGAACTGGGCGACCTGCGCCTGGCCGGACGACTTCCTCGCCGTTCTCGATTATCAATGGAACGAGGTGCTGATCCCCTATTGGAAGAAGACCGCGGCGTTCGCCAAAGAGCACGGCGTCACCAAGATCGCCTTTGAGATGCACCCCGGTTTCTGCGTCTACAATCCCGAAACGCTGCTTCGTCTGCGGGCGGCGGTCGGCGACGTGATCGGCGCGAACTTCGACCCCTCGCACCTGATCTGGCAGGGGATCGACCCCGTCGCCGCGATCCGGGCGCTCGAGGGCGCGATCTACCACTTCCACGCCAAGGACACCAAGATCGACAAATACAACGTCGCGAAGTTCGGCGTGCTGGACACCAAACATTACAGCGACGAGGCGCACCGTTCGTGGATTTTCCGTTCGGTCGGTTACGGCAACGGGCTGGACTACTGGCGCGACATCATCTCGGCGCTCCGGCTGGTCGGCTACGACAAGGTGATGAGCATCGAGCACGAGGACAGTCTGATGACCCC
>CAMJDE010000013.1 GCA_946404295.1 uncultured Clostridia bacterium
AGAGAGAACGACGACGCGCCGGCGGAGATAACCGCTTTGCGGTCGTCCCCGATCTCAAGCGTGATCTCGTCCTCTCCGAGCAGTTTGACGATCTGCAGAAGGCGCTGCGCGTTGATGATGCAGTTTCCTTCCTCAATAATAGAGATCGCCTCGACCGTCGTCCGCATACCTTTATTCATATCGTAGGAAGAAAGGCGAACCGAGGTCTCTCCGATCGTTTCAATCAAAATACCCTCGATCGGAGTGATGGTGTTTTTGCTGGAGACTGTGCTCATCGTGGGGACGAGTCCTTCAAGCAGCGCGGGTTTCGAAAAAATAACCTTCATGGTCGTTCCTTTCCGCCGGGAGGTTCCGGTCTTTGGCTTTTGGTTTATCATCAGAATTTCGGAAAACGAAAGAAAAAGAAAGAAATAAGGGATTCAGCAGTAGTAGCAGTAGGGGGTGTGGAAAAGGTGGAAAATCCGAAAAGGGCAGAAATCACGGTCAATTTTCCGCCTTTTTTCTCCACCGTCCCGTATGGTTTTACGGTGGAAGAGGATGGGACAAAAGTGGACAAAAAGGGAAGAGAGGAAAGAGAGAAACACAAGGCGGTTATCCACCGGAAAATCCACGTTGGATCAACGGTCAATCCGCCGGGTTATCCACCGGCAGAAGTGGAAAACGGAAGGGTCAGTTTCTGATCTCTTCCATCATCCCGTTGACCAGAGCGGCAAACTCGGGATCGGTCGTCATCATGGATTCGACCCGACGGAACGCCGCCATAATGGTCGAATGGTCGCGGCCGAAGATCTCGCCGATGGTGTTGAAGGTCACGTCGGTCAGTTGACGGATCATGTAGATGGAGACGTGGCGGGCGTTGACGACGTTCGCCGTTCTCTGTTTGGAGCGGATGTCCCCGACCG
The DNA here is from genome assembly GCA_946404295.1 of uncultured Clostridia bacterium. Taxonomy (GTDB): domain Bacteria; phylum Bacillota; class Clostridia; order Oscillospirales; family CAG-272; genus UBA1740. Next base: position 903 of record CAMJDE010000013.1, read on the forward strand.
GGATGGAAAGCCGCTTGGAAACCAGAGTGATGATCCGATCGACCGTCACGTCGACCGGTTCGTTGCCCGATTGGATGTCGAGGATCGCGCGGCGGCAAAGATCGGTCGTGACGGGGGAACCGGTCAGGAGACTGATGGCGGCGATCCGTTTGATCGACCCCTCGATCTGACGGATGTTGTTCTGGAGTTTGGTCGCCAGGTATTCGACCACCTCGCCCGGGATCGAGATTTTCAGGTTTTCGGCTTTCTTATTGATGATCGCGGTCCGAAGTTCAAAACTCGGCGGCTGAATGTCGGCGAGCAGACCCCAGATGAAACGGGTCAACAGCCGGTCTTCGAGCGTTTTGATGTCCTTCGGCGGACGGTCGGAAGTCAGTATGATCTGTTTGCCGTTCTCGTAGAGCGTCGAGAAAGTGTGGAAGAACTCTTCTTGGGTCGATTCCTTGCCGGCGATGAACTGCACGTCGTCGATGAGCAGTACGTCGGCGTTCCGGTAATGCTGACGGAACCGATCCTGCGTCCCGTTTTTCAGACTCTCGATCAGTTCGTTGGTGAACTCCTCACTCTTCTTGTAAACGATCTTGCACTTGGGATTGCGTTTCTTGATCTCGTTCGTGACGGCGAAGAGTAAATGCGTCTTTCCGACGCCGCTCGGACCGTAGATGAACAGCGGGTTGTAGGTCGAAACGTCCATCTCGTCGCTCTTGTCGGGCGAACTCGAGTAGAGAGCCACGGCGCGGCAGGCGGCGAGCGCAAAGCGGTTGGATTCGCCCTCGATAAAATTTTCAAAGGTGTATTCGTCGACGATCGAGGAACTCTCGATCGCCTCTTCGGGGTCGATTTTCTTCGGTTCGGGCTCGTCGGGCAGAATGTGGCGCGACGGTTTTTCCTCTTCGGGTTTGTCCTCCATCTTCGGGATTACGAAACCGTCGCGTTCCTCGCGCGATTCGATCACGATTCCCACTTCAAAACCGATCACCTCGCGGAGCGCGGCTTTGATCGACTCGGCGTGACGGGCGCTGATCAGGTCCTGCTTGAAGTTGCTGTCGGTCGAAAAGACCGCCGTGTTCCCGTCGAGGGAAACCAGCTGCAAACTCTTGAACCAGAGTTCGTAGATGGTCGGCGCAAACTGCCGTTTCAGTTGTTCGAGAACCGATGATTCAATATCTTTCAGCGTATTCATCGGACGTTCCTTTCCCTTCGGCAAACCTGCCGTCGTCTTCGCGCGTACTATTATTTATACTATAATTAAAAATGTTTACATTTCATTATATCACATAGTTTATTAATTTTCAACTATGTGGATAAAAAAAATTAAAAAAGAAAAACCGGGTCGATTCCGGCTTGCAAAAGACGAAAAAGCGTGTTATAATGGGCGTCGGAGGAAACCGCCATGAAAGTTACGCTCGTCATACCGCTCTATAACGAAGAAAAGATCCTGCGCGAGACCGAAAAAGCCGTGCGGGAGTATATGGACGCGACCTTTCCCGGAGAGTATGAGGTGGTGTTCGTCGACGACGGCTCGACCGATTCGTCAAAGCAAATCCTCGAAGAGATCTGCTCGGGGCCCGTCCGCTATCTCTCCTATTCTCCCAATCGCGGCAAGGGCTGCGCCGTCCGGCAGGGCATGCTGTCCGCCGCGGGCGACCTCGTTCTCTTTACCGACTGCGACCTCGCCTACGGGCTGGACGTGGTCGCGGAACTCGTAGCCACCTTCGACGGTCACCCGGAGTTCGACGCCGTCGTCGGTTCGCGCGTCAAACACCCCGAGGGATACGCCGGCTACTCGTTTTCAAGAAAGATCGTCTCGAAAACCTATCTGTCGCTGCTCCGCGTCTGGGGCGGACTGTCGCTCTCGGATAGCCAGACCGGGTTGAAAGGGTTTCGGAACGCCTCAGCCCAAAAGATCTTTTCGCTGTGCACGGTCGATCGGTTCGCCTTCGATTACGAGGCGATCAAGATCGGGCAGATCCTCGGGCTCCGGTTCGGGGAACTCCCCGTGAAGATCGTCAATCACCGCCCCTCTACCATCCGATTCTTCCGCGATACCCGCCGGATGCTGAAGGATATCTCCAAAACCAAAAAGCGCCTGAAACGCTTGAAAAAAGACCTGAAAAACAAAGCAAAATCCGAGTAAAATCGCAACCACCCCCGGTTTGAAAGAGCTCGTTTTCAGACCCGCTTTCCGGACGCTTGAAGAGGAGTTTTTCTCCCGCTTTCTTGTAAGAAAGCGGGGCAAAGAACTTCAATAATAAATAATTATTGAAGAGCAAAACGGCGTCCCCTTTCGACTGACGCCGTTTTGCGGTTCTATAGCCGCGACCGCTTCTGTTTCCTTTACTTTTGGTCTATTATCACGCCGACCGCAGGGCGGCATATCGCGTTCCCCGAACAAAGCGAGGGGAACATCTCGCGCACCGCGCCGTCGGCGCGGTGCATCTCGCGTGTAGCGCCGAAGGCACGAAACATATCGCGCGACCGCGGAGCGGTCGCCTTTCTCCCCCCTTCTTCTCGCGCCCGAACCGCGCATAGGGGTTCGCCTTGCCTTCGACACGCCTGTATATTGAAATTGCCGCCCCACACGGGGCGGCAATTCGGATATCCTGTCCTGCGGACAATTCGAGACGTCTCGCATCCCGCGCGGCAAAAAAAACCAAGAGCAACGCAAACAGATAAGGATATGGCTATAGAACCGCAAAACGCCGTCGCAACGGCGTTTTGCTAACTTCAATCCCATATTGAAGTTCTTTGCCCCGCTTTCTTACAAGAAAGCGGGAAAAAACTCCTCGTAAACCGCCCGCGGCGGCGTTACTTGTCCTTCTCGGTCAATATCGGCTTGGTCAGGACGCCTTCGCGGGTGAGACGATAGGAATCGGTCCACTTATCGTCGCCGGAACGCCAAGCGTCGGGGCCCTCCCAAGACCGTTTTTCGTCGGCGTTATGGAGCGGGCCGAACCCGTTCTGCCGCGAGACGAAGAGCGAGAGCGTGAGGGAATGCTTCCCGGCGGCGGGAGCGCCGAGCGAGAGCCGATAGGGCGGATAAACGACCCGTCCGACGCGTTCCCCGTCGAGGTCGACCGCGACCAGCGCGCCGCGGTAATGCGGAACGACGAGGGTCAACTCCCCGCCGTTTGACGCGAAGGGGATCTCGTAGCGGAACACGCCCGAGAAGAACGGGAACCCGATCCGGGTAATATCGTCAAACCCAACCGAAGCGGGCGCGGGCACGAGTTTCGTCTCTTCTCCCGAAACCGCGACGCCGAACTCTCCGAGCAGATACGTCCGCTCCAGCGAGACGCGTTTCGCGTAGGGCAGCGTCACCAGCAGCACGTTCTCACCGCGTTTCACACCCGGCAGCGGGACGCGTTGAATACACCGATCAACGTAAAACCCCTCCGGTTTCCGTTCGATCACGGCACCGTTCCACTCGATCGTCGCGACCTCCGCGTCCTCCAGCGCCAAGAAGGCGGCGGGAAGCTCGATCTCCGACAGAACGGTATAGCGGAGGGTCACGAGGTGTTTCGGGACCTCGGGCGGCAATACCCAGGGCTGTTCGGTCGACCCCAGCGCGTCCCAGCGCGTGCCCGAGAGCCAACCCAGTTCCCGCTTCAAGATCGTGTCGATCCGGAGGATCTCGGTCTTCGGGCGGAAGGCGCCCCGGTCGAGGGAGTATTCGGCATAGTCCAGCACCAGCGCGTTGGGTTCCGAGAGTGTGTAGGGAACGAGCGCGGGGATCCCGAGCGACCGCTCGCGCACGGATTCCGGCGACGGCGCGACCTGCTCCGGCGCGGCGTCGGCGCAGGGGACCAGTTTGACCAGCAGACTGTCGCAATCGTAGAAGCGGCGGGAAAAGACCGTTTTCCCGTCCTCGTGCCGGTAGGGCAGAGGGGAGATCCCGCCCGTCTCCGTATCGTAGAGGAGCGGGGCGTACAGCCCGCGCGCGGCGACCGTCACGTCGCACTTGGACGAGACGTCCTTATTGTAGGGGTCCTTGCCCTGCGCGAGGAACAGCCAGCGCCCGTCGCCGTCCTGCCGGAGTTGGGAGATCAGGCGATCCGAGAGACCCCCCGACGCGTCGCGGACCTCGATCTCGCGCAGGTCGGCGAGGGCTTCGAGCAGATCGCTCTTCTCAAACGCGACCTTCTCCGACTTTTCCCACAGCGTCCGACCGCGGGACGAAGGCAGCGCGTCCTCGTAGAGCGGCGCGTCGCCGAGAAACAGCAGACGTCCGCCCTTCGCGGCGAATGCCTCGAGGCGGTCCAGGGTGGTTTTGCGGAGCGTTTCGCAGCCCGGCACGATCACGGCGTCGTAGCGCATCTCCCCCACTGGGAGCGGCGCGTCGGGCGCAGGACAGAGCGAGGGGAAAAGCGACTCCGAAATAAAGTCGAAATCGATCGTACCGAAGAGCAGCCAGTCGACAAGGGACGAGAAGCGCTTTTCGAGTTTTTCGCGCACCGCCGCCGTTTGTTCGGCGGGTCCCCAATGCAGCCAATAACTCTCGACCGGATGGATCACGCCCACCCGGACGACGGGCTTTCCGCGCGTCAGAGCCGTCGCGACGCGCGCGAAGTGATCCTCGACGTAACGGTATTCGGGGTACCAGGGCGACTGATAGTTGATCGAGGCGGGATAATCGCGTTTCGCCTCGCCCTTCATCGACACCCAGGAGAGGTGCGGCACGCGCACCGTCACGCCCAGCGCCGCCTGCCAGTCCCCCTGCAGTTTATGTCCGCGGAAATCGTAGTCCCAACCGGTCACGCCGTACAGTTCGCTGATCATTCCCTCGCGCCCGTACTGATGCACGGCGGATTGCGCCTGTTTTGCCGTCGTGAACTCGTGGCGGGCGCAGAGCATATCGATCCCGGGCAACTGAAAAGAGCGATAGGAACGCATCGCCTCGCCGAGCGAGGCGGTCTGGCTCCGGAGGGTCGGTTCCTGCATCATATGCCCCGTCAGATACAGCCCGTTCTTCTCGCACCACGCGCCGATCCGGTCGGCGAACGCCGAAGCAAACCGCTCGGCGACGTGATCGTGATAGAGATAGCGGATACGCGAGACCCCGTCGGGCGTCTCCCAGATCAACTCGGGCAGATGATCGAGCAGCGACACGCCGTAGGCGGCGGAAAAGGTCTCGTCCAGGTCGTCCGAGTAGGGAAGGGTCACGTCGCGGTCGCTCTTCGCGAAGGGGAGAACCGTCTTGCGGGTGAACTGCGGCTCGTCGGTGAAGATCGCCGGGACGGTCGTCCCGAACGACGAAGAAAGACGGCGCCGATAACTCTCGTGCGTCACCTCGATAAACCGATCGACCGCCTTCGGGTCGAGCGTGTTCAGATAGGTCTGTCCGTTGAACCACGGGTTCTCAAGCGGGGTCTCGAGATACGCGTAGCGGATCTCGCAGTCGGGTTCCGCGCCCTCCCCGTCCTTGAGGCGGCGGTAGGCGGCGAGTTCGCCCTTCTCGTTCAGCTTGACCGCGTAGCGGGCGAGCAGTTTTCCGTTTCCCGCACGTTTGGCGGCGGCGCTGGAATCCGAGAGACCCTCGACTTTTTCGTCCGCCCGATAGGGGGTTTTCGTAAAAAGCAGGGTGCGTTGCCGATACCGGACGTCCTTGGTCACGATGCCGCCCGCCGCGCCCGAGGGCCAGCGGTCCTCGTCGTAGAGCCACGCGAGCAGCCCGTCTCGCGCCGACTTATCGACGCAGGCGGACACCAGATCAAAAAACTCGTCCGACAGGTACGGCGTTTCGAGCCCCGTGCGGACGTGGATATGCGCGCCTCCGAAGCCCATCTCGGCAAGAACGTCGAGCTGCCGGAGCAACTCGTCCTTTTCAAGATGACAGTTCCACGCCCAGAAGGGCGCGCCGCGGTATTCGCTCGTCGGTTGTTTGAAGAGATCCGGCGAGAGGGATTTTTCTCTGTTTTTTCGATAGAGCATCACGGAACCTCGTTTGCTTTCGCGTTGATTATTCTCCGAACTCGAACCGCTTGACGGAAAGGGCTTTGCCGCTCGTCTCGTCCAGATCGAACAGCACGCCCTGCGCGCGGAAGGGGCCTTCCGCCTCGGTATAGGAGAAGCGGAGCCGCGTCCGCTGCCGTTCGGTCATGACCTCGGTCTTGACGCCGAGGATCCCGCCGGTGTGACCGCAGAAGCCGACGTCGGAAATATAGCCCGTCCCCTTCGGCAGAACGGTTTCGTCGGCGGTCGGGACGTGCGTGTGGGTGCCGTAGATCGCCGAGATCTTGCCGTCCAGTCGGTGCGCGGCGGCGAGTTTTTCACCCGTCGCCTCGGCGTGCAGGTCGAGGATCGAGAGGTCGTAGCGTCCCGCTTCCCGCGCGAGCACGCGCTCGATATACGGCACGGGGTCGGGGGTTCCCGCCTCCATAAAGAGACAGCCGAGCGCCGAAAAGACGAGGATCCGCCGATCGCGCGCGGGCAGGATCGTATAGCCCGAACCCGGCACGCCTTCGGCAAGGTTGATCGGACGAAGCACGCGGTCCGACGCGTCGAGGGTCGAATAGATCGACTTCGCCGCCATCGTGTGGTTACCGCCCGTGATCACGTCGGCGCCGCCGTCGAGCAGGATCGCCGCGTCCCGCGAGCCGATGCCCGAGAGAAATCCGGCGTTCTCGCCGTTCACGACGACGAAATCGATCTGTTTCTCCCGTCGGAGCGACCAGAGCCGCCGCGAAAGAAACGCGACCGTCGCGGGCGAAATCACGTCGCCAAGGGCTAAAATACGAAGCATCCATACCTCCATAGAACGAACCGGGAGGGACGTTCCCTCCCGGCTCGGGATCCCGGGAATGCCCGGAAAAAATTGATTTGATTCGCGGGTCAGGCAAAACGCGGAAGGGCGGGACCGGGAACGGAAAAGCGCCCGCGGGAAACCGAAAGCAGAGCGGGGTCTGTGCGCTTTTCGGCCCGCGCCGGACGACCGATCCCGGGATTATTTCGCGTAGTCGGTATACCGGCTCTCGCGGATCACGTTGACCTTGATCTGTCCGGGATATTCGAGTTCCCCCTCGATCTTCTTGGCGATGTCGTGGGCGAGCAGTTTCATCTCGTCGTCGCTGATCATTTCGGGCTTGACGATTACGCGCACCTCGCGCCCCGCCTGAATGGCGAAGGTCTTGTCGACGCCGTTGAACTCGGAGGAGAGTTCCTCGAGTTTCTGGAGCCGCTTGATGTAGTTCTCGACGTTCTCGCGCCGCGCGCCCGGCCGCGCCGCCGAAATGGCGTCCGCCGCCTGCACCAGAAGAGCGACGATGGATTTTGCCTCGACGTCGCCGTGATGCGCCTCGATCGCGTGGATCACGTCCTTGCTCTCGTGGTATTTCTTCGCCACGTCGACGCCGATCTGAACGTGCGAGCCCTCGATCTCGGCGGTCAGCGCCTTGCCGATATCGTGGAGCAGACCCGCGCGCTTCGCCAGGGTCGAATCGACGCCCAGTTCGTCCGCCATGATCCCCGAGAGGAGCGAGACCTCGATCGAGTGACGCAGGACGTTTTGTCCGTAACTCGTCCGGTATTTCAGCCGGCCGAGCAGTTTGACCAGTTCGGGGTTCAGCCCGTGGACGCCGGTCTCAAACACGGCTTTTTCGCCCGCCTGCTTGATCGACTGCTCCACGTCGCGCTGCGCTTTCTCCACCATTTCCTCGATGCGGGCGGGGTGGATCCGTCCGTCGGCGATCAGTTTCTCGAGCGCGAGCCGTGCAATCTCGCGCCGGACGGGGTCGAAGCCGGAGATCGTGATGACCTCGGGGGTGTCGTCGATGATGAGTTCCACGCCGGTCAGCGTTTCGATCGTGCGGATGTTCCGCCCCTCGCGGCCGATGATCCGTCCCTTCATATCCTCGTTGGGGAGCGGAACGACCGAGATGGCGACCTCGCTGACGTGATCGGCGGCGCAGCGCTGGATCGCGAGCGAGAGGATATCCTTCGCCTTCGCGTCGGCTTCCTCGCGGAACTGCGCCTCGTACTCCGAGATTTTCAGGGCCGTTTCGTGCTGCAGTTCTCCCGAGAGTTTGTCGAGCAGCTCGCGTTTCGCCTCGTCGCTCGTCATACCGGAGATCTTCTCCAGTTTGACGGTCTCGGTCTCCTTCAGCGCGGTGATCTCCGCGATCTTATCCTCCGCCTCTTTGTATTTCTGCTGGAGGGCGGCCTCCTTTTTCTCCATTCTTTCGAGTTTGCCGTCCAGATTCTCCTCTTTCTGGGCGAGCCGGTTTTCCTGACGCGAGATCTCGCGTCTGCGCTCCTTGAGTTCGGCGTCCGCCTCGTTCTTCTGCCGGAGGACCTCCTCCTTGGCTTCGAGCAGGGATTCCTTCTTTCTCGTCTCGGCGGTGCGGATCGCCGTTTCCAGGATCTTTTTCGCTTCGGCTTCGGCGGAGGCGATCTTTGCCTCGCCGCTCTTTTTCAGAAACAGGTAGGTGGCAAGCCCGCCGAACGCGAGCGCGGCGACCGCCACGATAATGTACCAAACGAAATCGGGCATTTCTTTTCCTTTCTTATTCGTATTTCGCGGGGGTACGCGGCAGTCCGGGTCCCGCTTGGATCGGGCGGGGCGCGCGCCGCGCGTCGGTTCGGTATTCTTCGCTCCGGGAAGAGGGTCTTTGCTTTATGTCCGCGGGCGATCGGGGAATACCGGAGGGTTTTGTAAAGCGCCCGGTTTCCGGGCGGAAGGGCGTCCGTTTCGCCCGTTACACGTCGGACGAATGAAATCACCCAGTAAACATTATACTATATAAAATCCGTAAAGTCAAGCGCAAAAGAGGCGAAAAAAGAACCGTTTTCTCGCCCCGTCCTTTCCGCCGTCGCTTCACGGCGCCGAAGGCGACAAGTCGCGCGAAACGCGTCGAGGCTCGCCGTTTTTAGCAGTCGGGGGCGCGAATTAACAATTTGTTCACAAAAATCCGCCCCCGAACCCTTGACAAACGCCGATTCCGGTGGTATCTTATATCATGAAATTAGCACTCGCCCGTTTTGAGTGCTAAACCGCCGGACGAAAAGACCGGGAAACGGGGAAGGAGAGCGACCATGACGGAACTGATGGGGCGGGACGAAGAACTCCTGCTTTCCGATCGGAAAAAGAAGATCCTGAAGGCGATCATCGACGCGCACATCGCGTACGGCGAGCCGGTCGGGTCGAAATACCTGGCGCAGGACGCCGGACTGAACTGCTCTTCGGCGACCATCCGGAACGAGATGGCGGAACTCGAGGCGCTGGGGCTGCTCGAACAGCCGCACACGTCGGCGGGGCGCGTCCCGTCCGAACTCGGCTACCGCTACTACGTCAACTCGCTGCTCCGGCACTACCGGATGACGACCGACGAGATCGAGCAGATCAACCGCACCCTGCGGCAGAAGGTCAGCGAGATGGACGAGATCCTTGCCGAGGCGTCGCGCCTCGCGTCCCGGATCACCAACTACACCGGCTTTTCGGTCAAGCCGCGCGCGGCGGGCAGACGGGTCGAGAAGTTCGACTGCGTCTACCGCGACCCGAAGAACTTTGTGCTCGTGATGCTGCTCGACGACGGCGGCGTCAAGGCGCGGAACCTGCGGCTTTCCTTCCCGCTTTCGGAGGAGGACGCCGAACGGCTGATCTCGGCTTTGAACGAACTGATCGCCGGAGCGACGGTCGAGGAGATCGCGCTGCCGCGGATCCGGGCGCTCGAGAGCCGGATGGGAAGCGTGTCGGGCGTGGTGCATCCGATCGTGTCGGTGATCTACGACGTCCTGACCGAGGACGTCGAGGGCGACCTGCAGGTCGAGGGCGTCAACCGCCTGCTCCAGTATCCCGAGTATTCCGACGTCGGCGAACTCCGTTCGGTGATGGATCTGCTCGAAACCAAAGAGCCGCTGCTCGACGTCATCAGCACGGGGCGCGACAGCCGCGACGTCAACGTTTATATCGGAAGCGAGAACAACGTCAAGGTGATGTCGAACTCCACCCTCGTCTTCAAGACGGTGCGCCGGGACGGGCGGGTCGTCGGGGCGATCGGGGTCATCGGACCGCGCCGGATGGACTACGCGAAGGTCATCTCCACGATCGACGAACTGGCGGCGGGGATCGACCTTCTGCTGAAGGACGATGAAGAGCCGGACAAAGGCAGTTAGACCGCGAAAGGAAGGATCACGCATGGAAGAGAACAAAACCCCCGTCGAAGAGGTCGGAAAAACCGAACCAACGACAGAGACGCCGGAGACCCCGGCGCCCGAACCCGAGAAAGGCGAAGCCGCTCGCGACGAGGAAAAGAAACACAAAAAAGAGGAGAAGCGCGAACTTGCCGTTCTCCGCGAGAAGGTCGCCGAACTCGAAAAGGCGGTCTCTGAAGAAAAGGAAAAGTATCTCCGGATGTTCGCCGAATACGATAATTTCCGGAGACGGTCGCAGAAGGAGCGCGACGGGATCTACACCGACGCCGTTTCCGACGTGATCGGCGCGATCCTGCCGATCGCCGACAACCTCGAGCGCGCCGGACGGTACGCCGAGGGCGAAAAGGTGGCGGAGGGGCTGCGTCTGACGATGAACGCGCTGACGGAGTGCCTTACCAAACTCGGCGTCACGGTTTACGGCGAGGTCGGCGAGACCTTCGACCCCAATCTCCACAACGCGATCATGCACGAGGAGATCGAGGGAAAAGGCGAGGGCGAGATCGTCGAGGTCTTTCAGCCCGGGTACAAACGCGGCGACAAGATCATCCGCTACGCGATGGTCAAAGTGGCGAACTGAAAAAAGCAAAATCAATCCGTAAACAATTCACGAAGATATATTGGAGGTAAACAATCATGGCAAAAATCATCGGTATCGATCTCGGTACGACCAACTCCTGCGTGGCGGTGTACGAGGGCGGCGAGCCCACCGTCATTCCCAATCCCGAAGGCAACCGCACCACCCCGTCGGTGGTCGCGTTCTCGAAGACCGGCGAGCGTATGGTGGGTCAGGTCGCGAAGCGGCAAGCCATCACCAACCCCGACCGGACGGTGATGTCGATTAAGCGGAAGATGGGATCCGACGCGAAGGTCGAGATCGACGGCAAAAAGTATTCGCCGCAGGAGATCTCGGCGATGATCCTGCAGAAGATGAAGTCGGACGCCGAGGCGTATCTCGGGTGCGAAGTCAAGCAGGCGGTCATCACGGTCCCCGCGTACTTCTCGGACGCGCAGCGGCAGGCGACCAAGGACGCCGGCAAGATCGCGGGGCTGGACGTCCTGCGGATCATCAACGAGCCGACGGCGGCGGCGCTCGCCTACGGGCTGGATAAGGAAGGCGAACAGAAGATCCTGATCTTCGACCTCGGCGGCGGCACCTTCGACGTCTCGCTGCTCGAGATCTCGGACGGCGTGTTCGAGGTCCTCGCGACCGCCGGCAACAACCGTCTGGGCGGCGACGACTTCGACGAGAAGATCATCGACTGGATGGCGGAAACCTTCGCCCGCGACAACGGCGGCATCGACCTGCGGAAAGACAAGATGGCGCTCCAGCGGCTGAAAGAGGCGGCGGAGAAGGCGAAGATCGAACTGTCCGGCATGATGCAGAGCAACATCTCGCTGCCCTTCATCACGGCGGACGCCACCGGACCGAAGCACTTTGAAGCGACGCTCACCCGCGCGAAGTTCGACGAACTGACCCGCGACCTCGTCGAGGCGACCCTCGCGCCGATGAAGCAGGTCATCAAGGACGCCGGGATCAGCGTTTCGGATATCTCGAAGGTCCTGCTGGTCGGCGGTTCGACCCGTATCCCCGCCGTGCAGGAAGAGGTCAAGAAGTTCACCGGCAAAGAGCCTTTCAAGGGCATCAACCCCGACGAGTGCGTCGCGATCGGCGCGGCGATCCAGGGCGGCGTTCTCGGCGGAGACGTCAAGGACGTCCTGCTGCTCGACGTGACCCCGCTGTCGCTCGGTATCGAGACGCTCGGCGGCGTGTTCAACCGCATCATCGACCGCAACACGACCATTCCGGTCAAGAAGAGCCAGATCTACTCCACCGCCGCCGATAACCAGACGTCGGTCGAGATCCACGTCCTGCAGGGCGAGCGCGAGATGGCGGCGGGCAACACGACGCTCGGTCGCTTCAACCTCGACGGGATCGCTCCCGCGCCGCGCGGCGTGCCGCAGATCGAGGTCACCTTCGACATCGACGCGAACGGCATCGTGAACGTCACGGCGCTGGATAAGGGCACCGGCAAGGAACAGCACATCACGATCAAGAGCTCGACCAATATGTCGAAAGAGGACATCGAAAAGGCGGTCAAGGAAGCCGAGAAGTTCGCCGAAGAGGACAAGAAGAACAAAGAGGCGGTCGAGGTGAAGAACCGCGCCGAAACGATGATCTTCCAGATCGAGAAATCGCTGTCCGAGGCGGGCGACAAGTTCTCCGACGACGACAAGGCGCCGGTCAACTCCGCGATCGAAAAACTGAAGGAGACCGTGAAGGGCGGCAACGTCGACGAGATCAAAGCCGACACCGAGGCGCTCGAAAAGGCGTTCTACCCGCTCGCCGAGAAACTCTACGCGCAGGCGAACCCGCAGGGCGGCGCCGCCGGCGGCGCGACCGAGGGCGGCGACGGCAACGTGTACGGCGCCGACTTCGAGGACAAAACCGACAAGAACTGACGAAAAAAGTCCCGGGGGAAGGAACTTCTTTCCCCCGGACGGATCTTTTTTTGAGACGAAACGAGAGGACGTAACCGATGCTGCTGTTCTACGTTCGCCACGGCGAACCGACCTATCACCCCGACGAACTGACCCCGAACGGACGCCGCCAGGCGGAGGCGGTCGGACGCCGGCTCGCCCGCTTCGGGCTGGATAAGATCTACTGTTCCACGTCGAACCGGGCGCTCCAGACGGCGCAGCCGACGGCGGAACTCACCCGGCGCGAGATCGTCGAACTCGACTGGTGCAAAGAGGGTCACGCGTGGGAGGAAATGGCGGTCGAGGACGACCGGGACCCGGGACACAAAAAGTGGTGCTTCTCGATCCCGTCGGTCCGGCGCAAACTGTCCTCTTCCGAGGTGATTTCGCTCGGCGACAAATGGTACGAGGCGCCCTGCCTTCCCGAAAACCGTTTCAAGGACGGGGTCGAGCGGGTGAACCGCGAACTCGACGCGTGGCTCGAGGGGCTCGGCTACAAGCACGATCGGGAGAACAAATGGTACGTCCCGATCGCCCCGACCGAGGAGCGGATCGCGCTGTTCGCGCATCAGGGGTTCGGCAACCTGTTCTTTTCTTCGCTGTTCGACATTCCCTATCCGCTCTGGGCGACCCGGTTCGATCAGAACTACACCGGGGTCAGCGCGATCTGGTTCCAGGAGAGCGACGGGGTCGTGATCCCGAAGATGATTTCGTTCTCGAACGACGGGCACCTCTACGCCTCCGATCTTCCGACCGAGTTCAACAAGAACCGGGACCTTTGTTTCTGATCCTTTGACGCGCGTCTTCGGACGCGACGAAAGCCGACGACTGAGAGGAAACCGAGATGCTATTGTTCTTCGTTCGCCACGGCGACCCGACCTATCATCCCGACGCGCTGACCCCGACCGGGGAGCGGCAGGCGGAGGAGATCGGGCGCCGACTCGCCCGCTTCGGGATCGACCGGATCTTTGCGTCGAGCGCGGTCCGGGCGCAATTGACCGCGCGCCCCACGGCGGAACTGACGAGGAAAGAGATCGTCACGCTCGATTGGTGCCACGAGAACCACGCGTGGAAAGAGATGGTGCTCGACACCGGGAGCGGGAAGAACTGGTGTTTTATGGATCCCGAGCTTCGGCGGAAGTTCAGTTCTCCCGAGGTACTGTCACTCGGCGACAAGTGGTACGAAGCGCCCTGCCTCCCCGAAAACCGTTTCGGAGAGGGGCTCGAACGGGTGGCGCGCGAGACCGACGCGTTCCTGCTCTCGCTCGGCTACCGGCACGACCGGGAAAACCGATGCTATATCGCGGAAAATCCGACCGACGAACGGGTCGCGCTGTTCGCCCATCTCGGGTTCGGGATGTCCTTCCTCTCGGTTTTGCTCGATATCCCGTATCCCCTGCTCGCGCCGCGGATCGAGCACGGCTATACCGGGATGACCGTGATCGAGTTCAAGGACGAGGACGGGATCGTCATTCCGCGAATGTTGGAACTCTCCTGCGACGCGCACCTGTACGCGTCGGATCTCCCCACCGATTACAACCGACGGATCCGGTTCTGATCCGTAAAACAAGAGGAATACCGCAAGATGGCTGAAACGAAAAGAGATTATTACGAGGTGCTCGGCGTCGAAAAGGGCGCCGACGACGCTGCGATCAAGAGCGCCTACCGCAAACTGGCGAAGCAGTATCACCCCGATCTGCATCCCGGCGACAAAGAGGCGGAGGCAAAGTTCAAGGAAGTGAACGAGGCGTACTCGGTCCTGTCGGACGCCGAGAAGCGCGCCGCCTACGACCGCTACGGTCACGCCGCGTTCGATCCCTCGATGGGCGGGGGCGGGGGCGGCTCGGGCTTCGGCTCGGGCTTCGGGGGCGTCGACTTCGGCGACATTTTCTCGTCCTTCTTCGGGGGCGGCGGCGGAAGCCGCCGGAGCGCCCGTATGGACGGCGAGGACGTGGCGCTCCGGGTCTACCTCTCGTTTGACGAGGCGTTTGCGGGCGTCAAGCGCGACGTGAAGTTCGACCGGATCGAAAAGTGCGCCGACTGCGGCGGCACGGGCGCCGAAAAGGGCAGCAAGATCGAGACCTGCTCGGTCTGTCACGGGCGCGGGACGGTCGTCACGCAGCGCCAGACCCTGCTCGGCATGATGCAGTCCGAGCAGACCTGTCAGGCGTGCCGCGGAACCGGCAAGGCGATCAAGAACCCCTGCAAGAACTGCCGCGGAAGCGGGTACGTAAAACTGACCAAAACGCTCGAGGTCTCGATCCCCGCGGGGATCGACGACGGACAGCGGATCGTCCTGCGCGGGCAGGGCAACGCCGGACGGAACGGCGGCGTGGCGGGCGACCTTCTGATCGAGGTGCGTGTGCGTCCTCATGAGCTGTTCGAGCGGAGAGGGAGCAACCTCTACTGCGAGATCCCGATCGCCTTCACCGACGCGGCGCTCGGCGCCGAGATCGAGGTGCCGACCATGACCGGAAAAACCAAGTTCCAGATCCCCGAGGGGACGCAGACCGGAACCGAGTTCACCGTCAAGGGACAGGGGATGCCGTCGGTGTCGTCGAAACGCCGCGGAGACCTGATCTTCTCGGTCAACGTCGAGGTGCCGAAGGGGCTGAACGGCGCGCAGAAAAAGATCCTTTCCGAGTTCGCGAAATCCTGCGGAGAGGGAAACAACGTCAAGAAGAGCAATTTCTTCAAGAAATTTCTGAGAAAATAAGAGACGCGGGCGCCCGAACGGGCGCCCTGTCGATATACGGCGCGAGCGCCGTTCGATATAATTGCCGCCCCTCGGGACGGCAATTTCGATATTTTTCGCATTCCGCGGAACTCGATATGCGGCGCTCGGGAAAGCGAGCGCCGCGAGAAAGAGACCGAAGGAAGGGCGTTTGCGAACGCCGTGAATTGCCGCGACGCGGCGTGAATTGACGGCGACGCGAACGCTCGCCGTCGTGAATTGCAAACTGCGTTTGCATGAATTGAAGCCCGCGCCGTTCGGCGCGGGCTTCGTGATCATAAACCAATCATCACCAATCATCCGATTCTT
>CAMJDE010000014.1 GCA_946404295.1 uncultured Clostridia bacterium
GATGGTCGACCGCCTGCGCGACACCTGCGAGTCTCACGCGCGCTGCAACGTCGTCGAGGTCATGGGCCGCGACGCGGGCGACATCGCCCTGCGTTCCGGGATCGCCTCGGGCGCGACCGCCGTCGCCATCCCCGAGATCCCCTTCGACGCCGACGGCACGATCGAGAAGATCAAACGCTCGAAGGCGCTCGGAAAGCGGAACTTCATCATCATCGTCTCGGAGGGCTGCGGGCACGAGTTCGGGCCGCAGTTCACCGAACGGGTCGAGCGCGAGACGGGGGTCGAGTCACGCTTTGCGCGGCTGGCGCACGTCGTCCGCGGCGGCAACCCGAACCTTGCCGACCGTCTGCTCTCCTCGCTGATGGGCGTTTACGCCGTCGAACAGCTGCTTGAGGGCAAATCGAACATCGTCATCTGCTCCCGCGCCGGCAAGATCGTGTCGACCGAGATCAGATACGCGCTGGTCCTCGACCGGATGTATAAGAACAAACTGAAGGACGGAGATCTCAACGCCTTCACCGCCGAGCAGGTCGCCGAAATGCGCGCCTTCTGCGAGAAGAAGCGGCAGGATCTGATCTCGCTCTACGAGAAAGTCGACCTTTTGGGTTTGTGATGAAAAACGAAAGCAACGAGAAAACCGAGGCGCCGACCGCGCTCGAACGGCTGTTCCGGATCCTCTCGGGCGTCTTTTTCGGGATCGCGGTCCTCGCCGTGCTCGTGACGGTCTACGTCAATACGGCGGACGACCTCTCCGTCTCCCCCCTGCTCTTTCCGCTTCTGTTTCTGGGTATCGGCGGCGGGGTCGGGCTCGGGATGCTCTTCCGCACCTTTTGGAAAAAGGACGAGAACGTCTCGTCGATCAACTTCTTTTTCAAGATCGGCTTTTCGGTTCTCGTACTGCTCACGGTTTTCATCGTGTTTACCTTCCATCTGTTAACCGTTCTGCGCTGAAAACAGCCGCTCCGTCGGGGAGCGGCTGTTTCCTTTTCAATAAAAACCTCCCGGACGGGTGCCGGGAGGCGGTTTTTTATTTTTCGCGGGGCGGGAATAAACGCGCGCGGACGGGCATAGGTTGTACCGTTCCGCGTCAGTCCTTCTTCTCGCCGAGCTCGCGCAGGCAGGCGGCGCAGACCGAACGGCCGCGGAACGTGGACAGATCCCCTCCGCTCTTGCCGCAGAACACGCAAACGGCGCCCGATTTCTTTAACACGATCGCGTCGTTTTCCGCCGAGATGTCGACGGGGTCACCCTCTTCGAGGTAGAGCATCTTCCGCATTTCTTTCGGAATCACGATCCGTCCGAGTGCGTCGATCCGTCTGACGATACCGATTGATTTCATTGTCGTTTCCTCCGTGCAAGTCGGTTGCTCGACCCGGTCGGTCCGGGTTTTCGCACCTTGATTATCGTATCACATTTTGTCGAAAAAGTCAAGAGAAAAGAGAATTATGTCGAAAAAGGGCGGGGATCCGCCCGTGAAAGGAGACCGAAAAGATGATCCCCTTAAGAACGCCCGAACGAACGCCCACCCTTTCGCCGACCGCCCCGGCTTTCTTTTCGTCGCGCGCCGCCGGAGCTCTCCCCGAACGGCTGATGGGCGAGATCGCGCGGGTCGAGGCGGCGACCGACGGTTTTTTCGGGACGATCCGGGAGATACGCCTGCGTGCCGGGAGGCGGTCGTCGCTGTTCGTCGGGGGGCGCACCGTCCCGCTTTCCGTCGTCCTCTCGGACGACGAGGTGACGGGGTTCGTCCGGACGCTTTCGGGCGGGTCGCTCTACGCCTACCGCGACTGTCTTTCCGAGGGCTATCTGCCGCTCGACGACGGCTCGCGGGCGGGGATCTCGGGCGATTTCTTCACCGAGGGCGGACGGGTCGTCGGGATCCGCCGCGTGCGTTCGGTCGTGATCCGCGTGGCGCGCGCCGTCCCGGGCGCCGGGGCGCTTGCCGAACGCGTGTTCCGACGGGACGGGTGCCGTCTCGGGCTTCTCGTTTTCGCGCCGCCCGGGGGCGGCAAAACCACGGTTCTGCGCGATCTGGCTCTCCGGCTCTCGTCCGGGGCGCGCCCGCTCCGGGTCGCGGTCGTCGACTGCCGCGGCGAACTCTCGGGCGATTGGTACGGGCGGGGCGCCTGCGTCGATCTTCTCGTCGGCTGTCCGAAAGCCGAGGGGATCGCGATCGCGACCCGCACCCTTTCCCCCGACGTGATCCTGGTCGACGAGATCGGCGGGGCGGAGGAGGTCGCCGCCATCCGCGCGGTCGAATCGGGCGGCGTCCCGATCGTCGCCACCGCCCACGGAACGTCGCTTGCGCGACTGGCGCACGATTCGCCGATCTCGCCCCTGATCCGGGCGGGGATCTTCGGATCCTTTATCGGGATCGTCCCGGACCGGGACGGCTTTCTGCAGCGCGAGGCGCGCCTTGACCGGGAGGAGATCGGATAACCGTGCGGCGGCTGCTTCTGCTGTGCTATCTCGGGGGACTGCTCTTTTTTCCGCTCCGGCTCCGCAAAACCGAGGCGAGAAGGATCCGGACGACCGAGGAGTTTCTCTCCCTGCTCCGCCGCGTGCGGCGCGAGGTCGCGTGTTACGCCCGCCCGCTCTCCGAGATCTGCCGTTCGGTCGATCTTCCGCTGCTCCGGGCGGCGGGGCTTTTCGACGCGCCGGATCCCGGCGACCCCCGCGCCGCCTTCCGGGCGGTGCTGCCCGCCCTGTCGCTTCCGCCCGACGCGCCGCCCGTACTCGACGCCTTTTTCACCGGCGCCGGCGCTCCGACCCCGGACGAGGAAGCGGCGGCGTGCGACCGCGCGATCGCCGAACTCGAGGCGATCCTTTCGCGGGAAAAGACCGAGGGCGCGAACCGGGTCAGACTGCGCTCCACCCTGATCATCTCGGGCGGGCTGATGTTTCTTCTGCTCGTACTCTGAAGGAGGAAAAAGATGGACGTCTCCCTGATCCTGAAGATCGCCGGGATCGGCTTTCTCGTCTCGGTCGCCTGTCAGATCCTCGGAAAAGCGGGGCGGGAGGAGCAATCTACCCTGCTCTCGATCGCCGGGATCGTGATCGTGTTTCTGCTTCTCGTCCGCGAGATCGGCGAACTCTTCGACGCGGTGCGCGAAGTGTTCGGCATCTGATGCTGAAACTGATCGGGATCGCGCTGGTCACCGCCGCGGCGGGTCTGATCTTAAAGGGTCAGGGTGGGAAGATCGCGCCGCTCGTCTCACTCTCGGGCGTTCTCGTTCTGCTTCTGTTCTTCTTCCGGCGGATCGGGGGGGCGGTTGCGGTTTTTTGCGATCTGGCGGAGAGTTCCGCCCTCTCGCCCTACCTCGAAACCCTGCTCAAAGTCCTCTCGTGCGGGTATCTGACCGAGATCGGCGCCGGGGTCTTGCGCGACCTCGGCGAGGGGTCCGCCGCGACGGCGCTCGAGTGCGTCGGACGGGGCGAGATCCTGCTTCTGTGTCTACCCGATTTCCTGACCCTGACCAAACTCGCCCTCTCGCTCGCGGGGGGATAGCACCCGAAAGGAGCCGCGCCGTGAAACGCTTTCTCGCCCTCTTTCTCGCGCTTCTCCTGCTTGCGTCTCTTTCTCTGCCCGCGGCGGCGAAGGAGGAGAATCCCGTCCCGCAGGACGGGGCGGCGTGGGACGAGTTCCTTTCGGGGTTGCCCGACGGGGTGCGCGAAAAACTCCCGTCGGCGGGAAACGTTGAGACCGTCTCGGAACTGGTCGGGGTCAAGTCGCTCTTCGCGCTCTTATACGAAGGCTTCTCCGACGGGTGGAAAACGGTGCTCCCCGGTTTTCTCTCGCTCGTCGCGCTTGTGCTGCTCGCGGCGTGCTACGAACTGTTCGCGCGCGGGGCGGGAAGCGGCGGAACGGTGGCGTCGGGGGCGCTCTCGGTCGTCGTCGCGCTCGCCGTTTACCGGGTGGCGGCGGGGACCGTCGCCTGCGTTTCCGACTGTCTTTCCTCGCTTGCAAAGGTCCTTGGCGGGGTCCTGCCCGTGACTGCCGCCCTCTCGCTTGCGGGCGGCGGGGCGGCGACCGCGGCGGCGGCGTCGGGCGGGATCGCCGCGATCACCTCGCTCGTCGGGCTGTTTTTCTGTCGGGTGCTGCCCGCCGTCGCGGGCTGCTGTTTCGGGCTCTCGCTCGTCGGGGCGCTCGGCGACGGAGAGGTGAAACTCGACGGGATCTCGGCGAACCTGCGGGGCTTTTTTCTCTTCGCCGCGGGGATCCTCTCGGCGCTCTTCACGGGGTCGCTCGCCCTGCAGACCGGACTTGCGGCGGCAAGCGACGGCGTGGCGCTGAAAACGGCGAAAGCCGCCCTCTCGGGGATGATCCCCCTCGTCGGGGGGACGGTCTCCGGGACGCTTGCGACCGTAGCGGGGTCGCTCTCGTTGCTCCGCAAGACCGTCGGGGTCGGCGCGGTCTACGCCCTTCTCGTTCTGCTGCTCCCGACGCTCGTCCGTCTGCTCCTTTTCCGCTTTTCCTTTTCGCTCTCGGCGGCGGTCGCGCGGATCTTCTCGCTCTCGTCGACCGAACGGCTGCTCGGCGATTTCCGCTCGGTCTCGGATCTTCTGCTCGCGTCGCTCGCGATGGGGGCGACGATGCTCTTCGTCGCGGTCGGGGTGCTTCTCCGCTGCGCGCCGTCGCTGTCGTGAGGATCCTTTCGTCGATCGTTCTGGTCGCGGCGGCGGCAAACGTCGGGAGCGCGCTCGCGCCGCGTGGAAAAACGCGGCGCGCCGTCCTCTTCGCCGTCTCGCTCGCGACCCTGCTCGCCCTGCTTCTGCCGCTCCTCTCGGCGCTCGGCGATCTGCCCGATCCGCCCGCGCTTGCATACGAAGAAGAAACGGCGGCGTTCGATCCGTCGGCGCCGGTCGAACGGGCGGCGGAGCGCGCGCTGTCGGAGGAGATCGGGCGGCGGTTCGGGGTCGCGCCGCCGTCGGTCTCGGTCACGCTCCCGAGGACGGAGGGCGATCCCGGCGCGATCCGCGTCGTGCTCGCGAAAAGCGACGCCCGATTAAAAGGAAAGATCGCCGCGTGGCTGAACGCCGAAAGCAAAGCCGAGATCACCGTCGAGACCGAGGAGGAGGACTCCGTATGACCGCGCAAAACGAAAAACCGGACGAAAAGAAAAAGCGTCTCCGCCTGCTTGAGCGGATCGGGGGCTTCCCCGTTCTTCTGCTCGCCCTGGCGGGGATCCTTCTTCTCCTCTCGGGGAACGGGCTCCTCTCGTTCCGCTCCGAAAAGAGCGCCGCCGCGTCCGACCCCGCCGCCTACCGGCTCGCGCTCGAACGTGAACTCGCCTCGCTCTGCGCCGAGGTCAGAGGGGTCGGGCGGGTGACGGTGATGGTCACGCTGAAAGAGGGCGAGCACACCGAATACAGCGGATCGAAGGTCGCCTCGGTCTCCCCGCCCGCCGTTCTCGGTGCGGCGATCGTCTGCGACGGCGGAGGGGACGAAAAGATCCGGGCGGACCTGACCCGATTGGTCTCGGCGCTGCTCGGGATCGGAGCGAACCGGGTCACGGTCACCGAACGCCGCCCCTGACGCATAAGGGGGAAGTTCCGCGCATAGAATGGAACAAAAAACGGATGGGGGGCAACTCAACATGGCAAAACTGAACGGCATAAAGCGATTTTTCGGAAAGGTCGGGCGTCGGAACTGGATTATCCTCTCTGCGGTGCTTCTGATCGGGGCGGCGGTCTACCTGAACTATCTGTGGTTCTACGATCCCGCCGACTCGATCGGCTACGGCGAGAACAATATGGTCGACGCCGGGGCGGCGGCAAACGGCGGCGCGGACGCGGCGAGCGCAGACGCCGACTACTTCACGGCGGCGGAACTCTCGCGCAAGCAGACCCGCGACGAGGCGATCGAGGTCCTGCAGTCGGTCGTGCGCGACACCGACGAGGGGAGCGAGGAACACGCCTCGGCGCTCTCGGGCATCTCGGGGATCGCCGTGAATATGGAGCGCGAGGCGAATATCGAGAGTCTCGTCGAGGCGAAGGGCTTTTCGCCCTGCGTCGCGGTCGTGAACGGCGACCGGGCGAGCATCGTCGTCTCGCACGACGCCGAATTGACCGGCGCCGACAACGCCCGGATCTGCACGATCGTCTACGAACAGACCGGCATCCTGCCGCAAAACGTGACGATCATCCGCAAATAAAGCGAAAAACAGCGCCGAAGCGATTGACAGACGGCTTTCGTTCTGCTATAATACAGTACTGTATTATTATTCATTCTCACTCTGGAGGATTCATTATGCGGAAACTGAAAGCCGGCGTCGTCGGCGCGACCGGAATGGTGGGGCAACGCTTCATCACCCTGCTCCGGGAACATCCCTACTTTGAATTGACGGCGCTCGTCGCCAGCCCTCGTTCGGCGGGCAAGACCTACCGCGAGGCGGTCGGCGAACGCTGGAAGATGAAGACCCCGATGCCCGAGGACGTCGCCGAAATGACCGTTCTCTCGTCGGAGGATATTGAAACGATCGGCTCTCTCGTCGACTTCGTGTTCTGCGCCGTCGATATGAAAAAGGAAGAGATCAAGGCGCTCGAGGAACGCTACGCGAAAGCCGAGATCCCCGTCGTCTCGAACAACTCGGCGAACCGCTGGACGCCCGACGTCCCGATGGTGATCCCCGAGATCAACGACGCGCATCTTTCCGTCATCGAGGCGCAGAGAAAGCGGCTCGGCACCAAGCGGGGATTTATCGCCGTCAAGCCGAACTGCTCGATCCAGAGTTACGTTCCCGCCCTGACCCCGCTTCTTCCCTACGGGATCAAGCGCGTCGTCGCAACGACCTATCAGGCGATCAGCGGCGCGGGCAAGACCTTCCGCGAGTGGCCCGAGATGATCGACAACGTGATCCCCTACATCGGCGGCGAGGAAGAAAAGAGCGAGCAGGAACCCCTGCGCGTCTGGGGCCGCGTCGAGGACGGCAAGATCGTCAAAGCCGACGCTCCCGTGATCACGACCCAATGTATCCGGGTCCCGGTCTCCGACGGACACACCGCCGCCGTCTTCGTCGATTTCGAGAAGAAACCCTCAAAAGAAGAGATCCTCGAGGCGTGGCGCACTTTCAAGGGCAAGCCGCAGACGCTCGGACTGCCGAGCGCGCCGGCGCAGTTCATCACCTACTTTGAGGAAGACAACCGCCCGCAGGCGGCGCTCGACCGCGACCTCTACGGCGGGATGGGCGTTTCGGTCGGACGGCTGCGCGAAGATACCATCTTCGACTACAAGTTCGTCGGGCTCTCGCACAACACCCTCCGCGGCGCGGCGGGCGGCGCGGTGCTGATCGCCGAACTGCTCTACCGCGAGGGTTATCTGACCGCGAAGTAATACGATCAAAGACGCCAAAAAAACGATCCTTCCCTCTCGCAAAAAGGGGGAAGGATCGTTTATACTTTTTCGGCGGTCAACCGCGAGCGGCGTACGCGCCGGTCATCATCGCGGTCAGCCGCACCGCCTCGTCGATCCCGCAGCCGGGAAGGACGTTGCGGTCAATAAACTGTTCCAGCGGAGTTGGCTGCGACGGGACGCGCGGGATCTCGACGAACTTGCCGCTTTTGGGATCGGTCATGGTCAAAACCGTATCGTTCCAGATCAGAGTGCCTTCGGTCCCGCTGATCTCGAGTGACTTCAGAAATCCGGCGGTGACGAACCCGGTCTCGTTCGACGCGATGCACCCATTCTTCCAGGTCATCACCGTCACGGCGTTGTCCTCGACGGGGTGCGCGGGATCGGGCTGTACTTCGGGATAGGCACAGGTAAAGGTCGAGCGAAACAAATCGGGCGTCCCGAGCAGCGCCGCGATCAGGTACATCCCGTGCGCGCCGAGGTCCATCATCGCCCCGCCGCCGCATTCCGCCCTCGAGTAGAACGCCGGGGGCAGCCACCCGCCGCTCGATCCGCTGTGACAGTTCTTGAATCGGACCGACGTGACCCTGCCGAGTTTTCCCTCTTCGACCAGCGCGAGCGCCGTCCGCATCCAGGAACGATAAAGATAGGGGAACGAGATGACGAACGAGATCCCCGCTTTCTTCACGGCGCGGGCGATCGTCTCCGCCTCTTCGTCGGTCGCGGCGAGCACCTTTTCGGTGAAGACGTCCTTCCCCGCCTCCGCGAGCTTGGTCAGCACCCGCAGATGGTCGGAGGTCGCCGTGCAGACGATCACCCCGTCGGCGCCGGAGGCAAGCAGTTCTTCTTCCGACGCAAACGCGGGCAGCGAGCATTTTGCGGCGATCTTATCCCGTCTTTCGGGGTCCTCGTCCCATATGCCAACGACCGTCGCCCCCGCCTCTGCTGCGGCGGAAAGATACTTCTCGGCGTGGACGTGCCACGCGCCCCAAAGAGCAAGCTTTCGCTTTGCCATCTCAATCGAACACGACCGGTTTGCCGGTCTTCGACGAAACGTAGATCGCCTCGAGGATCTCGGAGACCACCAGCGCCTGCTCGGGCAGAACGACGGGATCCGTATCCTCGACGATCGCCTTGATCCAGTTTTTCGCCTCGGTTTCCGCCGGGGTGACCTTCGCCCCGTCGTAGAAAGCGACGCCGCCGGCGGAGACGTCGACCTCCTCCTTCACCTGGCGGTCGAGTTCGACGCGGTTGATGACGAGGTTGTTGTTCTTGATCTGCAGTCCCGCGCGGCTCCCGCAGAGGACGCAGCTTCCTTCCTGCACCGGCTCGATCGTGTTGAGCGCCCAGGAGGTCTCGAGCAGGATGGTCGCGCCGTTCTTCATCACGATCATGGCGCACGCCGCCTCTTCGAGCGGAGTGGTGCTGACGCCGTTGTCGCCCCAGATGTTGCCCGCCTCGGGATGCTCGAGCTTTTTGTGGGTCTTGCCGAGCACCATCTTGGGCTCGTAGTTGTTCATCAGGTAGAGCGTCAGGTCGAGCGAATGAGTCGCGATGTCGATGATCGGACCGCCTCCCTGCTCTTCCTCGTTGAGGAAAACGCCCCAGTTCGGGGTCCCGCGGCGGCGGATCGCAAGGCAATTCGCGTAGTAGATCTCGCCGAGCGCCCCGGTCTCAATGTACTGCTTGGCGTACCGGCTCTGCGGTTTCTGACGGTGCTGGTATCCGATGGTCAACTTCTTTCCCGTCGCCTTCGCCGCTTCGACCATCCGGCGGGCGTCGGCGGCGGTCTTCGCCATCGGCTTCTCGCACATGACGTGCTTGCCGGCGTAGAGCGCGTCGACCGTGATATCGGCGTGCTCGCGATTCGGGGTCAGGACGTGGACCACCTCGACGTCGGGATTCTTCAGCAGTTCGCGGTAATCGGTATAAACCTTCGCGTCGGGCTCGCCGTACTCCCGCGCCGCCTTCTCCGCCCGCTCGGGAATAACGTCGCAGAACGCGATCATTCGGACGTTCGGGATCTTTTTGAGCGCGGGCATGTGCTTGCCGTTCGCGATCCCTCCGCATCCGATAATGCCGATCTTGACGATACGATCCATGGTATTTTCTCCTTTGACAAAATTATTTTCAAGAAAAGCATAGCATTTTTCAAACGAATATGCTATCATTAATTTGTCGGAATGTATCAATTTTTTGTCATAGGTGAAAAATGGAACGCTATTATACAGAAAAAGAAAACCGCGCCCTGAAGGGAGTGGGGATCGAAGTGTTCTACCAGACGAACGGTCCGCGCGTCGTTTCCGCGCGGGCGCATATCCATTCCTCGACCGAACTGCTCTGGATCGAGCGGGGGACCTATCGGATCTCCCTCGACGGGCGCGCCTACGACGCGAAGGCGGGGGATCTGGTCCTGCTCCGTCCCTTTACCATCCACCACGCGACGACGGGCGACGAGCCCGAGAACGCCTACCACGTCATCAAGATCCGCTCCTCGTTTCTGCAGGAGTTCTCGACCGGCGAGGCGTTCGGAGAGTCGCTTGCCGAACTGACCCTGTGCCGCGACGACTCGAAAGTGGTCTGGACGGCGCGGGAGGTCGAGGAAGCGGGGTTGCTCCCGGCACTGACCGATTTCGTCGCGGAGGAAACGCCCCGTCCCTTCCGGGAAATGGGGCTACGGATCGGGGCGGGACGGCTGCTGCTCCTGCTGCTCCGGGACCTGTCCGCCCGGCGCCCCGCGGGGGAACTGCCGACGACGCCTCCCGGATCCATCCTGAAGATCTACTCCGCCCTGCTTTTGATCAACCGCCGGTACGTCGAGGATCTGACCGAGGAATCCTGCGCCGCGGAGATCGGCTTCAGCCGCTGCTATTTTTCGCGGCTGTTCCGGCGGGTCGTCGGGGTTGGCTTCAAACAGTACCTGACCGGCACCCGCCTGCGCAGAGCGGAAAAAGAACTGCTCACCACCGACCGCCCCGTCGGTGAGATCGCGGCTGCGGTCGGGTTCAACAGCGTCGCCTACTTCATCTCCTGCTTCCGCGAAAAAAACAAAGTCTCCCCGACCGCCTACCGCCGCGCCGCCCGCGCATAACGGGAGTGTTCCCCGGCAAACCGAAACCGACCCCCGCCGGATTCTCCGAGGGGGTTTTTGTTGATCCGGCTCCGTTTTTTGTATATTTTCGTGCAAATCGGAGCGTTCTGCAAAATTTCTTTGTACTTTTTTACGAAATCCTCTTCCCTTTTTCTTCGGTTTATGGTATCATATAATTGAACCGGGAAACCGGTTGCCTCCCGGTTCAAACAATCGAAAGGATGGAACAAGGGATGAAAATCGTTTGCAGCGGAAGACAAATGAGCGTGCGAGACGATCTCCGGGAACTGGCGAGCAAGAAACTGTCGGCTCTGAACAAGTACTTTTCCGACGACGTGACGGCGAACGTGACCTTCAAGGTCCGTCGCGACACAGAGATCATCGAGGTCACGATCGGTATGGGGAACACGCTCTTCCGCTCCGAAGAGGGCGCGGACACCTTCCGCACCGCCCTCGATAAAGCCGTCGACACCCTCGAACGGCAGATCAGAAGGAACAAGACCCGGCTTCAGAAGCGGATCCGCGAAGGGGCGTTCGCGGCGCCCGCCGATTTCCCCGACGGCCCCGACTACGAGGAGGAACCCGAGTTCCTGATCCGCACCAAGACCTACCCCGTCCGCCCGATGTCGGTCGAGGAGGCGATCCTGCAGATGAACCTGCTCGAGCATCAGTTCTTCGTCTTCGTCGACGACGTGGATCAGGAGACCCGCGTGGTTTACAGAAGAAAGGACGGCGGATACGGGCTGATCATACCCGAATAACGGCGAGATCCGTTCTCTATGCGAGACCGGGGAGAATTGGGAGAGATCCCGTCTCCCCGGTCTCTCTTTTTCAAAAGGACGGACGCCCGACGTCGGGCGGTATCGCTCTTTTTCCCCCGTGACAAAAAATTGATATATTCAGACAAAAAAATGATAGCAAAAAAATGTGGAAAATGGTATCATTTTATTGCAGATATTTATTTAAAAGAGACAAATCGCGCGGGTCGGACGGAGACGCCTTCGTTTCCCCCGAACGGAAAAAAGGGTAAAGAGACCGGCGAAAAAAAGAAAGGGTCAAACGTATGAAGAAACTCATCAGCGTTCTTTTGCTTCTTGCGATGCTGTTGCTCGCCCTTGCGTCCTGCGGCGGAAAAACGGAAGAAACCGAGCCGCCCGTGCAGACGACGGACGGCGAGGGCGCTTCGGGAAAGGAGCCCGAAACGACGGTCACAGGGACCGCCGATCCATGGGAGAACTACGGACGGCAGGTTTCACGGAGAGCCGAGTTCCAACGCACCTTCACAATCGAACTCAGCAAACACAGCGACGCCGAAAAGACCTCGAAAAACGATCGTTTCGTCGCCGGACCGGACGAGATCCAACCGGGCGTGACGCCTCGTTTGGATGAGTACGTATACGAACGCAACAAGAAGGCGATCGACCTGATGGATCTCATTATTTCCTACGTCTACTGGGATTACGAGTGGAGCAAGCAGGGGGACATGATCAAAACCGTGGTCCTCGGCAACGCAAAGGACGCGCCGGATCTCTTCGTCAATATGATCTACGACCTCAACGTCGCGACCCTCTCCGGCACTTTCAAGGACATCCGCTCGATCCCCGCTTCGTATTTCAATTTTGACGCACAGGGCTGGATGACCGAATGGATGGAATCCCTGTCCGTGACCGGAGATCGCGCCTACGTTCTCGGCGGCGACTACTTCCTGGATATTCTGCGGGCGATGGGCGCTCTTCCCGTCAACATCACCCTGATGAACGCGAACCGTGAAAAACTCGCGCCCGCGATCCTCGAAAGCGACGAATCGCTTGAGGAAAACGAGAAGCTTTCGATTCATTTCTTCGACTTCGTGGAAGAGGGGAAATGGACCTGGACGACCCTGCACGATCTGTGCGAAGCGATCTGGGTCGACGTCGACGGAAACGAGCAGGACTCGATCTCCGACACGCTCGGCATCGTCGCCGACAACTTCGGCGGGTTGACCAGCGAACTGTACATCTTCTCCTGTTCCGGAAACAGCATCTTCACCGTCGCGCCCGTTGAAGATCCGACCAGCGAGTATTACGAAAAAGACTGGATCTATTATTCAACCGATCCGACCGCGCTCGGCAATATCTTCGACGCCGTGACGGCGGTCTATTCCGGGCACGGCTCGCTCTCGACGACCGGCTCCTTCGCGCAGACCAATCCCGACAATCCCGGCGCCGCCCTGCATCGGATGAAGTTCGCGGAGGGGACGTTGCTTACCGCCGGCGCCGTCGTGCTCGGCGCGCTGGAAGACGAATCGTTCCAGACGATGACGGATATCTTCACGGTCGTTCCTCTTCCGAAGATCAACCCGGAGAACCACTACAATACCGTCATTCACACGATCGGCGACGCCGGAGCGATCAACGTCAACACGCGCAAAGCCGTCGCGATCTCGGCGTTTCTGCAGTACTGCTGCGAGCATTCCTCCAATGTCCGCAACGAGTTTCTTGAGAACGTGACGAAGTTCAAGACCACGATCTACGACCAGGGGACCGACCGGATGCTCGACCTGATCTACGACAGCGTGATCAACGGGCGCGATAAGACCCTCGAGGACTACGCCGTGAGCGACGATCGCTTAAACGTCATTATGAAGAAGGGCTTCTGCGAAGTGCCGTCGAGCACGCTCGTTACCAAATACGAGGCGTCCGTTTCGGGCAAGCAGAGAAAGCTGGATTCCATCATCCGCACCTGGTACACCCTGCCGAGAGTGGAACCCGCAGGCGAATAAATCCGCGTCTGTCAGCAAAAAAGGCAAACAAAAAAGGGCGTAGGCGATCATCTCCTATGCCCTTTCCGATACGATGGGACTGTTTCGGCTCAACCGAGCAGGTTGCGCTTGATGTAGTCGGCGCTCTTTTTGATCGATTCGAGCGGATTTCCGGTCGAGTAGAATTCGTCCTCGACGACGAAATACTTGACCCCGCACCGCTCGGCGGTCTCAATGATCCCCTTATAGTTCATATTGCCCGAACCGATCTCGATGCACTGCGGTCCGTAAAAATGATGCCCGTTCAGGATCCCGTAGCAGTACTGTGCCTGCACGTCCTTGACGTGCAGGATATTGATCCGTCCCGCCATCCGCTCGATCAGCGCGCGGACGTCCATCCCGGCAAGTTGCGCCCATCCGGCGTCGAGGTTGAACTTGACCGCCTCGGGATCGGTCTCCTCCAGCAGATAATCGTACTTGCACTTGCCCTCGAAGACCTTGAACTCGTTCGAGAACTCCGCCGAGTGATTGTGATAGGAGAGGACGAAGCCCTCTTTGTGATAGATCCGCGCCGCCTCGTTGAACTCGCGGATAAAGCCGCGGAGCGATTCGAGCGTCGGCTCGGTCGAGCAGCCCCCGATCCCGATCTCGTCGGTCCCGAGCGCGCGGTGATACGCGATCGTGCCCTTTACGTCTTCCCTGATCCGGGTCCACGAGTAGTGGGTCCCGACGATTTTCACCCCGGCGTCGTCGGCGTAGCGGCGGAATTCCGCGGGATCGACGAAATCGTAGGTCCCGGCGGTCTGCGCCTGCGTGTATCCGTAGCTCGCAATGGTTTTGAACGCCGCGCGCGTGCTCTCCTTGTCCTTGAACTCGTCCCGGATGGACCAAAGTTGCAATCCGAATTCCTTCATATCCGATTCCCTTCGTTCTCTTTTCTGCGGACGGATAGTCCGCCTTCTATTATAGGCAAAACGCCCCCGCCCGTCAAGACGAAAAGCAAAAAAGATACCTCTCTTTCCCTCTGTGCGCTTCTTTCGGTTGACAAAGCGGGGAGAATACTGATACAATAAAAAAAGAACCCCGCCCGTCAGGATCCGGGCGGAAAGGAGAACTATGCAACTGTTTCACGGTGAAAAATGCGCCTGCGGCAAGGTCCACGACGCCGGATTCGACCGGATGAACGTCGGGCGCGGCGCGATCGGGACGGTGGTTTCCGAGGTGCGCCGTCTCGGCGGGACGCGCGTGTTCCTGCTCTCCGACGAGAACACGGAGAAGGTCGGCGGCAAGCGGGTCGAAGGGCTGCTAAAGGCAGCCGGGATCCCGGTCGTGCGCGCGGTTCTCCCGGCGGGCGTAGAACCCGACGAAGCGGGACTTGACGCCGCCCTCAAAGGGTACGATCCCGCGTGCGATCTCGTCGTCGGCGTGGGATCGGGGGTCGTGAACGACCTCGGCAAATGCGTGGCGACCGAGGCGGGCGTCCCCTACGTGATCGTTGCCACCGCGCCGTCGATGGACGGATACGCGTCGGGGACGGCGGCAATGATCGTCAACGGACTGAAGGTCTCGCTTCCCCGCCGCTCTGCCGACGTTGTGATCGGCGACGTCGATCTGCTCGCGACCGCGCCCGACGAAATGCTGATCGCCGGGCTCGGGGATATGATCGCCAAATACGTCAGCATCGCGGAATGGCGGATCTCGCACCTTGTCACGGGCGAATACTACTGCGAACGGCTCGCCTCCGCCGTACGCGAAGCACTCGCGGCGTGCGTGAAAAACGCGAAGGGTCTGCTCTCCCGCGATCCCGCCGCGATCGAGGCGGTGTTCGAGGGGCTGGTGTTTTCGGGCGCCGCGATGAACTACGCGGGTCTGTCCCGTCCGGCGTCGGGGGTGGAGCACTACTTCTCCCATATCTGGGATATGCGAGGGCTCGCCTTCAGAACTCCGGTCGCCCTTCACGGAATCCAATGCGCCGTCGGGACGCTTTGCGCCGCAGGAATCTACGACGCGCTGCTCGAGGTCAAGCCCGATAAAGAAAAGGCGCTCCGGGCAGTCAAGGCGTTCGACCGCGACGAATGGTTCAAGGAACTCCGCGCTTTCGTCGGTCCGGGCGCCGACGCGATGATCGAAGCCGAAGCGCGCGACGGGAAATACGACCCGCAAAAACACGAAGCGCGCCTCCGGGTCATCCTCGACAACCGGGACGCGATCCGGTCGATCATCCGCGAGGAGATCCCCCGGGCAAACGAGATCCGTTCCCTGCTCTCCTCGCTCGGCGCGCCGCAAACGCCGGAGGCGATCGGACAGAAGCGGTCGGAACTGCCCCTGACCTTCGCGGCGACCCGCGACGTCCGCGACAAGTACGTCCTCTCGCGCCTGGTCTGGGACCTCGGGCTCACCGATCTTGCCAACGCCCGCCTGCTCCGCGAGAACTGAAAACACGCCGCGCGCCGGTTATCCGGCGCGCGGCGCTTCACTTTTGCCGAAGGCAAAAACATCACGATCGCCGGTGCTCCGTTTCGGAGTACCGGCGATCACTTCACTTTGCGCTCCTGCGCAAAACTTCACTTCGTTCACGCCCGCGCGGACGATCAATATTCCGCCGAGCCGACGGTGCGGGGATAGGGGATGACGTCGCGGATGTTCGAGACGCCGGTGAGATACATAATGATCCGCTCAAAGCCCAGCCCGTAGCCGGCGTGGCGCGCGCCGCCGAAGCGACGGAGGTTGAGGTACCACGAGTAGTCCTCCTCGCGCATCCCGAGTTCCTTGATCCGTTTCATCAGAAGGTCGTAGCGTTCCTCGCGCTGCGAGCCGCCGATGATCTCGCCGACCCCGGGGACCAGCAGATCCATCGCCGCGACGGTCTTGCCGTCGTCGTTCTGCCGCATATAGAAGGATTTGATCTCCTTCGGATAATCGGTGACGAAGATGGGCGCGCCGAACACCTTTTCGGTCAGATACCGTTCGTGCTCGGTCTGCAGATCCATACCCCACGAGACGGGATATTTGAAGGGTTCCCCGCTCTTCTCGAGGATCTCGATCGCCTCGGTGTACTTGACCTCGCGGCACTCGCTCTCGACCAGCGTGTTCAGCCGCTCGGAAAGCCCCTTGTCCACGAAGTTGTTGAAGAACTCGATCTCGGCGGGGCAGGTTTTCAGCACGTGCCGGATGATGTGCCGGATCATATCCCACGCGAGTTTCATACAGTCGTTGATATCGGCGAAGGCGATCTCCGGCTCGATCATCCAGAACTCGGCGGCGTGGCGCGCCGTGTTCGAGTTCTCGGCGCGGAAGGTCG
>CAMJDE010000015.1 GCA_946404295.1 uncultured Clostridia bacterium
CGACTGGCAATCCTTCAACTTCAACGAACTGTGATCCCTCGGGACCGAGGAATCACCGGAAAACCGGGCGATCTCCGCGCCCCCGCACCGGGTCGCCGAGGAAGCCGTCGAGACTTACGAAAATCGACGTCCTTCCGGAATCTGAAAAAGCGAAACGCTCTTCGGCGTTTCGCTTTTTTGTGCCCGGCGGCGGTTCGCCGCGGGCTTACATATTGCTGCGGATGTGCTCGATGGCGCTTTTTTCGAGGCGGGAGACCTGGGCTTGGGAGATGCCGATCTCGGCGGCGATCTCCATCTGGGTCTTGCCGCGGTAGAAGCGCATCCGGATAATGTCGCGCTCGCGCTGACCGAGTTTGTCCATCGCCTCGCGGAGGGCGATGTTCTCGATCCAGATCTCGTCGGAGACGCTCTCGTCCTTGAGTTGGTCGATGACGTAGACGGCGTCGTCGCCGTCGCCGTAGACCGAGTCGTAGAGCGAGACGGGTTCGACGATCGCCTCCATCGCCTGTGAGACGGCGGCGGGGTCCTCGCCGAGGGCGCGGGCGATCTCCTCGACGGTCGGATCGCGTTCGGTCTTGCGGGAGATCTCCTCGCGCGCCGATAGCGCGCGGTAGGCGAGATCGCGGGTCGAGCGGCTGACCCGGATGCTGTTGTTGTCGCGCAGATAGCGGCGGATCTCGCCGACGATCATCGGGACGGCGTAGGTCGAGAACTTCACGTCGAGGTCGAGTTTAAAGTGATCGATCGCCTTGATCAGCCCGATCACACCGACCTGAAAGAGGTCGTCGGGGTTCTCGTTGCGCGACGAAAAGCGCCGGATCACCGAGAGAACGAGCCGCAGGTTTCCGAGGATCAGCCGGTCGCGCGCCGCCTTGTCGCCCGCCTGCGCCGCCGCGAGCAGATCGCGCTTCTCCCCGTCCGAGAGCGTGGCGATCTCCGCCGTGTTGAGTCCGCTGATCTCGACCTTGCCGCCGTTCTTCATACCGTCCTTTTCCCCTCCCGTTCGGATAGGAAAAGTATCGCCCGGGAAGGCGGTTTTTAATCCTTCGGCGCCGCGTTCGGGCGTTGGAAAATCATTCCGCACGGGCGCTCGTTTCCCCGTCTCCGCACTCCGAGAGGAAGCGGTGCAGCAGGGCGGCGCGCGTTTTGCACGCCGTGACGCCGTCGCGGACGACGCTGCGATAGCCCATTCCGTACCCCCGGAACCCCGTCCAGAGCAGGGCGAGCAGGCGGAACGCCGCCGAAATGACCGCCGACGCCGTGAGTCCGTCCGCCGCCGTGAACGCCACCGAAACGGTCAGAAACGTCCCGGCGAGCGCGGGGATCATGGCGAATACCGTCGACCGGACGCGCGAAGCGCCGGGCGAGACGGGGGCGATCCGCCGCCGCCCTCTCCCCGACGAGGAGAGCAGGCGATCGGGCGAGAGCCGCAGGAGCCGGACGGCGCGGGCGCGCCGGATCGCGCGGCGCGTGCGGCGCGGCAGGGCGCGATAGCGGGCGGCGTCCGAAGACAGTTCGCGGTAATCCCGGAGCGACAGCCCCGCGGCGGCGAGCCGATCCGCCCGCGCTTCCTCCCGTTCCTCGACGGCGAGACGGCGGCAGAACCCGGCAACCTCCGAAAGATGCTCCGACCGCCGGACGCGATCGGCAAGCCGAGTCCATTCGGCGCGCGCGTCAACGTACTCGCCCCGCTCTTCCCCGGCGCGGCACCCGGCGTCGGACATCGAGGTATACATTAAGAAAATGCAGAACATCGTGACCGACATCTGCACCGAGACGTGTGCGACCGGCTTTGCCGAAAGCGAGGGCTCGGTGAAGAAAACCAGGATCGAGACGAGGAAGGTCAGCGCGCCGATGAGAATCCCCGCGCCGCGCTTGAAGCGGAGTTCGGCAAGACCCGAAAGGTCAGTTCCCGTCACGGTCGCCGCCCCCCTTCCGCCCCAAAGCGAACAGGACGCTGCCGGGGATCGAGGAGAGCAGCCCGACGGCGGCGACGCAGCGCATCTCGTAGGCGATCGACCCGGTCACGGTGAAGAAAACGAACAGGAAGAGATAGACCTTCCAAGCCGTCAGGTTGCGGAAGAACGTCCCGAGCGCCCGGTGCAGCGGGACGAGCGCGACGACGAGCAGCAGCGCCGAGAGGAGCGAGATCGCCCGCTCCCCCTCCCCGTGCGAAACGAAGAGCGGAAACCACCGCAGCGTCGCGACGAGCGCCGGCAGGGTCGAGACCGCCCATCCGAGCGTGAGGAAGACCAGCCGGCGGCGCGTCACGGCGTCGCCCCCTCTTCGTCCTCCACGGCGTCAAGGGCGCGGCGGTAGATCGCCTCGAGTTCCTCCTTGGACGTGACGGGGAGTTTCGCCGAGGTGAAGACCTCCTTCAGCATATCGACCGAGGCGCGGGAGAGCACCGCCAGTTTTTCACTCTCGCTTTTCGCCTCCGCCGTCTTCCGTTCCAGTTCGGCGGTGCGTTCCGAGAGCGCGGCGAAGAGATCGCGCATCCCGGACAGTTCCTTTAAGATCGGCTCGGCGGCGTCGAGAAAGTCGCCGAGCAGGCGCCCCTGCTTTTCCCCCGCCTCGCGGGAACACTCCCCGAGACGGTCCACCCCGGCGGCGAGCCCGTCGAGCCCCGCGCGCATCGAGGGGAGCAGTCCGCGCCGCGCGATCCACGCGAGCAGGACGGTCCCGGCAAGCGAGAGCGCCGAGAAGATCTCCCCGCTGTGAGAGTCGAGAAAATTGCCGACGATCTCGGCAAAATTTGCGTCCGCCCCCTCCTCGGAGACGGTCGATTCCTCCCCGTCCTCACCGTCCTGCGGAGCGGCGCAGAGCGCCGTCAGCGGAAGGGCGGCGAGAAGCAGGAGAAGGAGGAGCACCGCCGCGACGCGCGCGGCGAGGGATGCGGTTTTTTCGGTTCTGTTCATGGTCTTTCCTTTCTTTTTTACGGGAGGATCCCGGAATCGTCCTCAAGGGCTTTGACGCGGGCGGCGAGTTGTTCAAGCGAGGCGGCGAGGCGCGCGAAACGGGCGTCGCAGGCGGCGATTACGTCGGGGACCGTCGCCCCCTCCGGGGAGAAGAGCCCCCCGGTCAGCCGGATCCCCTCGCAGGGGATCACGGTTCCGTTTTCAAGCGCGAGCGCGAGTCGGTTCGACCCGGTGCGAAACGCCGTGACCGGAAGCCGGAAGCGGTCGCCCGCCGCCGAAAACCCGCGCCCGTTCAGAAACAGGGTCCTGACCGTCCGCCCGTCCGCGACGCGGAGCGAGAGAAATCCGTCCTCGCCGGGATCGGGGTGACCGACGAGCAGCGCGTAGCTGTCGCCGACCGCCTTAATCTTCATCATCGCGGTATTCCCCCCTTTCGTAGGAGAGCAGGATCGCGTCGCCCCGGTCGGTGCAGACCGGGCGGTAGACGATCGGTTTCCCCTCCCCGTCAAGTCTCCTGGAGTCGGGAGGAAGAGGGTCGCGAACGAGGGGTTTATACCCCGCATCGGCAAGAACCCCCTGCGTCGGGTTGATATAAACCCGACCGTTATGGCGAAGGACCCTGCCCGAGAAACGTTCGAGGTCCCCCTTCGCCGTCAATCTGTATTCGTTCATAGGTACTCCTTTCGGGGTCATTGATCTTCGGTATACGCGCTGAAACTGCCCTTCGTCGGATCGAGCCCCCCGACGACCGGGGTGACGGCGTCAAAGGTCGTCGATCCCTCGCACGCGTAAAGGGGCGGCAGGTCGATCTCGGTCTCGGCGACGTCGGCGGCAGGCAGAACGTAATAGATCTCGACGTCCCGTCCCGCCGCGCTCTCGTCGTCGATGAACTCGAGAAAGGCGGGAACGAGCGTGTAGTCCGCCGCGGCGTCGAAAGCGGCGTCGCTCGCGATCCCGCCCGAAACGTCGTCAAGGAGCGTGACGGCGGCGGCCGTTCCGCCGTCCGAGGAGTAAGATGACAGAACCGTGACGGTCGGCGCGGCGGCGGGACCGACGACCGCAACGGGTTTGCCCCCCTGCGCCGCCAAAGACAGGAACGCGCCGAATCCGGCGAGGTCGACCGCCCCCGGGACGTGGAAATACAGGTATTCCCCATCACAGAAAAACGTGGGGTCTGCGGAGGCGGCGAAGGTCGAAACGAAGGTAAAATGCGAAGACAGAAACTTTGCCGCGGTCCCGCCGCTGCCCTGGTACTCCTTCACGCCCCACGACGCCTTCGCGACCCGAAAAACCGTTTCGCCCGTGCCCGCGTGGTCCGGCAGAGCGGTAAAGCCCTCGGTCGACGCGATCTCGCGGCGGACGGTCTTCTTTACGAGGGTCGCCGCCGAACGCGAAACGGTCAGCAGATCGACCTCTCCGTTTGCGATCCCGTCAAGCCCGACGGGAAGAGTAAAGACCCGGCTGCTCCCGTCGAAAAAGTCGCAGCGGTACTCGCCCGCGGGCACGCCCGGGACGAGTTCCCCGTCCGAGGAGGTCGTGCTTCCGAGGGCGCCGGTGACGAACTTCCGGTAGGTCGCGCGCGGCAGATTGACCGAGAAAACGCCGCTCTGTACCGACATCCCCACATCCTTCCCGGCAATGAAATCGCGCCTCTTCACGGTCGCCCAATGGGTGGTCTCGATCCCCGAATAGGAGGGCTCGACGGTCCCGTCGGTGATCTGCAGAGTGACCGACGGGTATTTGGTGCCGTAGGTCCCGGCGATTCCCGGAAGGACGGTCGGATGGCGGCAGACCCCCACCCGTCGGATCAGTTTTTTGGAGGCGAAGTCGATCTCGTCCGCCGCGGCGTTCAGCGCGCGAAGGGGTCCGACCCCGGGAAAGGTCGCCGTGACCGTCCCGCCGCCCCCCGCCGCGCCAACGGTCGACAAGGTGAGCGAGAGTTCCCGACCGCCGTCGGGGGCGGTCGCCTCCCCGACGAAGACGGGAGGGACGGGGGCGGACGGGGTCGTGTTGCGCGAGGTCCGGATGCCGCCCTGAACGCCGTAGTTGCGAAGCGGAAAGCCTCCGAAGGTCCCCGCGACGGTCAGGGGAAGGTTGCCGCTTGCCGACGCGCTCTTGCCGGTGCGCAAATCGGTGCGCGACGAAAGAAACCGGAGCAACCGGTTCATCCGACTCACAGGTCCACCCCCCGCACCGACGCCTCCCACGCGCCGTCGTACCAGAGAAAAACCGTGTAGTGCCGCTCTCCGAAGAGCAGAAATTCGCCGTCGGCGATATCGTCGCCCGTCCAGCGGATCCCCTCGGGATAGTCGAGCGAGGCGCTCCCGTTTCCCTCCGGCGTGTCGAAAACGAGAAGACAGCAGAAGGCGGGCGGCGGGTCCTCGGGCAGCGAAAGCGAGAGTGACGAGATCGTGCCGCAGCGGTATTCCGT
This sequence comes from uncultured Clostridia bacterium, assembly GCA_946404295.1. Lineage (GTDB taxonomy): Bacteria > Bacillota > Clostridia > Oscillospirales > CAG-272 > UBA1740. The sequence goes on from CAMJDE010000015.1 coordinate 5,350, forward strand.
AAGGTCGGTCGGGGTCAGTTCGTCACCCGTGAACGCGGTCGGATGGAACGTCTCTTCCTTCCGTGAAAGTTCCTCGGAGAGCGAACGCGCGCCCACCGACAGGTAGCCCGCCAGATCCCCGTTCAGAACGTCCGAAAAGAAATCGGACAGCGTATGTCCGGGGTCGCCCGACGGGAACAGTCCCGTCAGGATCAGCCCCGCGATCGCCCCCTCCCCGTCCGCGGGATCGGCGTTCAGGGCGGCGATCAGGGCGTTCAGACGCGCGGCGATATAGCGCGGAAGGCGGTCGAACCGCTCCTTCAGTTCGGTCGCCGAAAGCGACTCCCCGCCCGACGCGAAGTCTCCGTTCGGACGGGTGGGCAGCGAGACGACCCCCTGCGCGTTCATTTCGGAGTCGGTCAGTTGTGCGATTGCCATATTCGATCGCTCCCCCTCCCCGGGGGGAGCACTCCTTTCTTTGTTCGGGTATCAGGGATCCTTTACCTTTCCGACGTCCTCCGCCCGGTAGAGGATCGCGCGCACCGCGATCGGGGAGTGATAACTCACGCCGTCGATCCGGTAGCGTTTCTTGTGCCAGCGTCGGCATTTCTCCCGGAAGAGCACCGTCCCCTCCCCGCAGGGCGCAAACGAGAACGCCGAAAAGTCCAGGGTCGAGAAGTCGGCGCCCGACGCGTTGACGGTAAAGGATTGCGCCGGGGTCCTGCCGTCGGATTCGACCGTCAGACGGAAGGTCGAATGCGGGAGCAGATCGGCGTCAAGGAACGACGACCCCGCGACGGTATTCTTCCGGGAGGTGGGCAATCCCCCGTCGTCCCGGGGGGTTTCGAGCGAAATCGGGATGGAATGTCCCTCAAAGTCGTACCATTCGGGTGCGATCTCGCCGGGGTGTGCCGCGCGATAGGCGGCAAGATCCGCCTCGGTCATCCCGAGTTGTTCCGTCGTCGGCGGGAGCCCGCGCTTGTCGGTATTGAAACGGTAGAGTTTTCCCCCGGCGGTGCCGAAGAAGAATTCCTCGCCCCGCGCGGCGACGGCGGTGGGCGGCAAAAGCGTCCCGCCCGTCTTCTCGCGCCCGCCGTAGACGGAGAAGCGGTGCTCCCCGACGACGACCGAGAGCGTGCCGTTCTCGGTGACGGGCGTCCCCTCCGCCTCGGTATCCCGGAGAGCGGGGGGCGCGAGGGTGATGCCGAGCGCAGCGGCGGCGCTCGACAGGTTGGAGGAGAAGCGGTAGACCTTGCGGTCGTTCGCGTGTCCGCCGATCCCCGAGAGCCGCCACCACTCGAATCCCGTCGACCCGGAGGGCTGCGCCGTTTTCTGCCGTCCGTCGCCGAGCAGGATCTCTCCGCCCGGCAAAACGACCGCGAGGTACCCCTCCCAGACGGCGAGCCGCACCGGGGCGGGGTCGGCGGGAAAGAGCGAGGCGACGGGTTCGGAACGGCAGACGGCGCTCCGTTCGTAGCGCAGCCCGGTCGGGCTGACGGCGTACGCGCCGGAAGGGGTGATAAAGATCGGTTCGTCGCGGTACAGGATCGCCTCTCCGACCTCGCCGATCAAGCCGTTGCCGCCCTCGCGCGGATAGATCTTCGGAAGTTGGTCCTCTCCCGTCGCCGCCGCCGTGTGGCGATAGACGCCGCCCCTGCCCTCTCCCGCAGTGAAGACGGTCAGGGCGTCGGGGCAGGCGACGAGAGAAACGATCCGATCGCTTCCCTCTCCGTCGCGGAAATACTGATAGACGCCGAAGTAGCCGCCCTCCATCGTGCCCGAGGCGTTCCGTGCGGAGTAGAAAACGGCGTCGGGCAGGGCGGGGTTTCCCGAGAGGAAGAGCCGCCCGTCGAAAACGGCGATCAGCCGACAGCCGCGGATCATTTCCGCGATCCCGCCCCCGTAGCGCGGGAACGCCTCGCGCACGGTTTCTGCGCCCGGGCGATGATAGGGCGAGACGACCGTCACGACAAGCCGCGCGCCCCGGAGTTTCCGGCGGTCGTTCGACCGTACCGTGACCGAAACGGCTTGCCCGTCCTCGGTCCCGACCGAATAGATCGGATCGCCCGTCTCGCTCGAGAGCGCCGTGCCGTCGAGCGTCACGCCCGAGATCGCGTAGGCGGGGGCGTCGAGGGTCAGCGTGAAGGCGTCGCCGAACTCGCCCGCCCCGTCCGAACCGTTGATCGGAGTGAGGGCGGAAAGCGGTCCGTTCCCGAGGATCGAGACCCCGACCTCCTCCGTGAAGTCGGCGCCGCCGTAATGCAGGTTCGCAAGCGACGTACACCCGTAGAAGGCGTAGCTCTGCACCAGTTTGAGCGTGGCGGGAAAAACGACGGTCGCAAGCGCCGTACAGCCCCGGAAGGCGTTCAGTCCGATCCGGATCAACTCGTCGCCGCCCGAAAAGGCGGTAAGCGACGTGCAGTCCCGGAACGCCGAGGAGTCGATCCGGGTCAGACCGTCGGGACAGATCACGCCCGTCACGGTCGTGTTGCCGTCGAAGGCGTGCCGCCCGATCTCGGTCAGACGCAGGGTCTCTCCGTCGATCTTCACCGTTTCGGGCAGGTAGACTTCGCCCGCGGCGTCGGACGCCGAGACGAGGATCGCCTCGCCCGACCGGGACGCCCGCGCGAAGCGGAAGCCGCTCTCGCAGATACCGCCCGGATCCGACAGATCCGCCGCGATGCGGTAGACGTCCGAGAGCAGGTTGGCGGCTTCGCAGGGCTCGCCGTTCAGAATACAGGTCGGGACGTAGCCCGAAACGCTCTCGGAATAAAGGACCGGGTCGCCCCCGTTCCCGGGCAGTTCGCGGACGCGGAGAAAGTCGGCGCCGTCGAGAAGGTAGAACCACCCGTCGAAAAGGCACCCCCGGCTCTCCCGGTCGGCGAGCGTCGCCGAGAGGAAACGGCGCTTGGTCCCGTCGTCGGCGCGGACCAGCCAGAGTTCGGTCCCGGCGTGGACCAGCCAGCGCCGACCGATCGGCTCCCCGAGATGCAGTACCCCGTCCTCGAAGGGAAAGATCCCGTTGATTCTCCCCGAGAACGAGGCGTGGACCCGATAGCCCGGGACCGTCCGCCACGCCGGGTCGCCCGGGACCGCGTAATCGCGGAAGAGGTTGCGGGTCGAAACGGGCCGTCCGCCCGCCCCCGACGGGTCGAAGCCCGCCGAGGCGCCGATCCTGCGATGCGTGATGGTTGCCATACTTCCCCCTTACCAGCCGTTTCCGCGCACGACGTTCCCGCCGTCAAAGCGGCGGAGAGAGGCGCGGAGCGCGGCGTATTTGCGCAGATAGACCTCGTAGTAGAAGCGCGCCTTCTCGGGCGTGTCGTCAAGCCAGAGAAACGACGCGACCAGTTCCGGCAGCAGCGCCGCGAGCGCGGGGTCGAGCGGGATCTCGGCGTCTAAGCCGTCGCTCTCCGATACGGTCGCGGGCTGCAGCCGGATCACCGCCGTATACTCCCCCGCCGGGGCGCTCGCCGGAAGAAGCAGCGCGTCGCCCGCCGTTTTGTATTCCCCGGCGTAGGGCACGCCGCGATACTCGACGCAGGGCGGGGTAAACGAGAAGAAATCGGGATGCGCGTCGCGGCATCGGTAGGACAGGTACCCGCTCTCGTCAAAGAGTCCGTCCGCCGCCCCGGAATCGAGGGCGCGCACCGCGAGCAGATCGCAGTCCCCGCCGCCGTCGCCGTCCGTAAGAAGAAGCGTGCCGCTCCCCTCGACCCGCCCGCAGAAGGTCGCAGTCCGCCGCCCCGACGCGAAGGGGAAACGGGCGTCTCCCCGTCCGTCCCGGAGGATCAGGACGCCCGTCCCCGAGACCCGCGCCGAAAAGGCGAGGGTCCCGTCGGGCAGGTCGACCGTAACGGTCTCCCCGGGACTTTTGCGGATCGGGGAAAAAGAGGGGAGCAGATCGGCGGGGGGACGGTGGTAGAAGACGACCCGCGCCGTTTTCGGCATAAGCTGGTCGAGTTCCGCGATCCCGCGGTTGACCGCCGGGATAAATCCGCGGCGGATCGCCTCGTCGTTCAACCGGGTCTCAAACCCGAGATAGGCGACCTCCGCCTGCAACTCCCCGACCGTCATATCGCGGTCGCTCCCGTGACCGAGCTCGCGCTGTCGACGGCGAGCAGGATGTGCTTGTAGGTGCCGAAACCGACCCCGAACCGGCATCTGCCGTTCCAGATGTAGTTGCCGGTATGGTTGTCGACCCAGTTGGTGACGGTGAGCGGGATGCGGTTGAAGAAGAGGTTGCCCGCGAGGTTCTTGTTCGCCTCGCTCGACATGATCATGCAGCGGTCGTCGGAGGTCTGCCAGCCGGGAAGGATCACGACGTTCCAGTTCCCGTAGTGCAGGTTGATGTCGTTGTACCCGTTGCCGAGCGCGCCGTCCGAACCGCAGACCTTCTTCGCGATCATCTCTGCCGCGGGACGGTTGCCGGGCAGGATCAGGGTGTCGGCGGTGTAACCGAGAGGTTCGCCGTTCTCGTCCTTCATATTGCGGAGTTTGACGGCGAGGGCGGCGAGCGCCTCCTCAAAAACGGCGGTCGAAGCGACCCGGTTGCCGCTGACGGTCGAGGAGAAGATATCCCCGTAGAAGAAGTTTGCCTGCGTGCCCGACGCGCGCTGTCCGCCCCAGCGGTGCGAGGAACTGAAGAGCGCCTGCCCGTCGGGGGTGGTCAGATCGAGGGTCGCTTTGGCAAAGGTGCCCGACGTCGCGGTGCCGTTCGCCAGCGCGTACTCGCAGATCTTGTTCTGGGTCTTGAAGTAGGCGCGGGTGAAGTTCTCGGCGCGGCGTTTCGCGTCGGCGGCGACCCCGTACCGGGCGTCCTCCATCATCTCGGCGGTGACGGTAAACTCCTTCATGAACTGGATGTGTTCGATGAACTTCTTGTAGGTCTCGGCGAGGTCGTCGTTCTCGGCGCCCGCGCCCTCCTCGACCGACTGGAAGACGCCGAACTCGTTCTGCCCGACGACGGTCTCGCCGAAGCGGTCGGAACTCTCGACGTTGAAGAGCCAGTCGCGCACGCCCCCCTGTTTGGTAAGATTGTCCGACTCGTGCTCGATGATCATTTTGATCGGGGTCTCAAGCCGCCCGATCTGGGCGTTCACAAGCCCGGAAGATTTTGCGTATACGATCGACATTCCTTTGTTTCCTTTCTTTTGGATTTCAGGCGAGCGGGAAGGTCACGAGGACCTTGTCGCCCGTGAGAGCCGCCCCGGCGGGGTCGAACAGGATCGCGCCGCGCACCGAGCTGGCAACCGCGGTCGCCGAAACGCCCGACGCCGAGATCTTGTATTCGCCGCCGACCTTCATCGAGCCGATCGCGGCGGTGAGCGGCGCCTCGAACACCATACCGGGAAGCAGGTCGGTGACGAGGATCGACGTCGCGCCCGACGCCGCCGCCCGTTCGACGATATGGGTGGCGAGGACGGTGGTGGAAGCCGTCAGCGGGGTCACGACCCCCGCCGCGATATTGACCGGGGTCCCGGCGTCGATCGCCGCCGAGAGAGCGGTGACCGCGACCGTGCGGGACTCGGCTTCGTTCCCCCGTCCCGAGAGGATCTTTACGAGTTTATACATTCTGTTTTCGTCCTTTCTTGTTTTACTGGTTTCGGGTTTCGTTCACGCGGCGGAAAAGCGAGGCGATCTCGCGGTCGGGAAGGTTGGGAAAGAGACGTCTTGCCGCCTCGATCTCCCCGACCGTCATCCCGACCCCGCCCGACGCCGCGCGTCCCGGGACCGAGGCGTGGAGGTGCGCCCTTCCCCCTCTGTCGGGGAGGGGTTTTTCGCTCGCCGCGCCCCGGACGGCGTAATACGCCTCCTCGACCGAGAGACCGAGTTCGCGCAGTTCCGCAAAGCGGAGCGCCCCCGGCATCTCGCCGATGTGGCGGTAGCGTGCGGCGTCGGGGTCGATCGCCTGCAGTTCGGCGAGGTCGTTTTCCGCCTGCCTTTCAAAACGCTCGCCCTCGTCCGTCGGTTCGGGTTCCCTCTCCTTCGAGGCGCTCTCCGTCTCGGGCGTTCCGATCCCGGGATCTTCCTCCTGCGGGACCGTTTGCGCCTCGGGCGCGGGAGTCTCCTGCGTCTCGGGCGAGGACGGAGTTTTGATTTCGTTTTCGTTCATCGTCGTTTTTCCTTTCTTTGTCGCTTACGCTCTGCCGTCTCCCGAGGGACGGATCGCCGACGCCGTCGGCTGTTCGCTCTCGGTGGGCGGCGCTTCGATCCGTCCGCCTCGGTTGGTGGCGTAGGGATTTCTTTTGGTTTCGCTCGTCCGATCTTTCACACGATCACCTCCTGTCCGTTTGGTTTATTACTTCCACGCCCATTCGTCGGGGTCGAAGGTCGCGCCGTCCGGGGCGGTTTCGACCGTTTCGCGGAGTTTTTTCGCGTCCTCCGCCGAAAAGCCGTAGGCGCGGGCGAGCCGTTCGGCGTCCCCGCCCGACAGGTTTGCCGAGAGCGAGACGGCAAGCAGACCCGAAAGCCCCTGCCGGAGCCGCCGTGCCCCGTATCTGCCGAGGGCGGGCGCGATCTTCGCGACCAGGCGGGCGCGGTCGACGGTCAGTCCCGCCGACAGGGCGTCGGCGTAGGCGTCGGTCGCCCCCTGCACGCGGATCGACGAAAGGCGCGAGAGCGTGCTTTGCATCAGTTCGTCCTGTCCCGTTTCCCACTCCGAAAGGTACTTGAGATAGCCCTTGCGGGACGCTGGTCCCGCGGCGGCGGTTTTTTCCCGTGCCCGCGCGATCGCACGACGGTATTCCCCCTCGTTTTTCTCGCGCAGCCAGTCCGCGTAGCCCGAACCCGAAAGCCCCCGGTCGGAGAGCCGTTCCGCCCCGGCGCCGTAGTCGGGCGAACCCTTCGCCCGGGCGACCGTTGCTCTCTGCAGAGAAAGGTCGTCGGGCGCGGCGTTCTGTTCCAGCCATTCGCGGTAAGTCTTTGCCCGGACCTTATCCGTCCGCGGTTTCCGGGACTTCCCCGTCACCGAATCGAAGAGCGTCGAGAGGAGCGACCCCGTCGCCGTTTTGGTTTTCATTCTCCCCCTTCACCTCCTTCCCTTTCCCGCGTTCGCGGAAGTATTCCACCTGATCGCGCGCGAAGGGGTAGTGCGCCCGCTCCTGCTGCTGCCAGTAGCGGAGCAGGGTGTCGGGATCGGTCGGATCGCCGAGCGTCCCCGCCTTCAGATTGGCGAGGTTGCGCTCCCAGAGCGCTTCGCGCCCGATCTCGGTCCCCTGCCCGAGGTCGGCGGAGAAGAGAAAGCGGTCGTCGACCGAATAGACCCCGCGCGCGGGATCGAAGCGGTAAAAGTCGTAGCGGTTGAAGGAAACGTTCTGTTCCCTTCCCCACGCGTCGCGGTAAGTGAGTTCCCGGCACTCGTCGGCGTAGGAGAGATAGTAGAGAAAGATCAGCCGATCGAGTTTCGCGTAGGCGGCGTTCTTCATGCGGCGTTTCGACTCGAGGCGCCCCGCCGTCCGGCTGACCTGCAGCTGCCGCGCGACCCCCGAGATATTGCCGACGTTGTCGTCCATCCCCTGATAGGTGTCCGAGATGCCGACAACGCGCTTTGCCTGATCGTAGAGCCGCTCGGCTTCCAGCACGTCGCGCGAAATGTCCGGGGTGGTGTCCACCTTTCCGTACTGCGCGACGCTCTCGCCGGGGCGGAGCCGGATCACCTGTCCGAAGACGCTGTTGTTGACCGAGATCTGCGCGTCCTCGGGAACGATCGGCGTGACGGAACCGCGCATCAGTTTTTGCAGGATGCGCGACTCGACCTTGTTGATCGCCTGCTGCTGCGGGCGGATGAAAAAGCAGTCCGATTGCCCGAGCAACCGACGGTCGGCGGCGGTGTTGCGCCGGATCACGATCGGGAACTCGTCGATCTCGTAATACGGGAGCGCCGTCGGGACCCGCCCGACGCTGCCGTCGCCCCGCAGATACGACGTAATCGGCGGGATCGCGCCGCCCGACGAGAGCGGGATCGGTTTGCCGGGTCGTTCGGCGTCCGCGTGACGGTCGCCGATCCTGCGTTTGAAGTAGCCGACGGCGTCCTCCAGCACCGCGTCGCCCGAAAAGACGAAGCGGCAGACCTCGCCGGATTCGCCCCGGTAGTAGCAGACGACGACGGTGACGGTCTCGCCGATCCCCTCCGACGCCCCCTCGCGCTCGGCGTCGGCGGCGACCTCGGGCGACACCCCGTACCGGCGGCAGATCTCCTCCCGCGTGGTGTCGAAGCGGAAGAAGCAGTATTCCATATCCTCGATGCGGCAGAGTTCGGGCTGCGGGAAGAAATCGCGGGGGGAGATGCAGTCGACCCTGACCCCTCCGCGCCCGTTTTCGCCCTCCTCCCACTCGACGAGCCACACGCTTCCCCCGAGGACGTAGGTAAAGCGTTCGTCAAGGTCGTTCATTTCCTCGAACGGCAGTTCGTCGCGTACCGAGACGCAGAGCCGCTCGATCGCGTGGGCGAGCCGTTCGCGCTCCTCGCTGTACTCCGCCGCCGTCACCTTCGGCTGCGGGATATCCGACGAGACCTCGCTTTCGACGATCTCGTAGGTGATGTTCCGCACCGCCGTGGCGCGCTCGGACGAGCCGTCGATCCGGTCGTCCCCGCGGTATTGCCGTTCGTTTCGCTCGAGTTCCTCACCGATCCCCGCGAGCCGTTCCTTCGCCTCTGCGTAGAGCGAGGAGAAGAACGCGAGCCGGGAGACCCCTTCCTCGATTTTCAATGTTTCGTCTCCTTTGCAGTTCAGTTCGGTCTGCCGTACCGCATAAGCAGGCGTTTCCTGTCCTCGCGGTCGGCGTTCTCGTAGTCCTCCCATTGATCGGGCGTCCAGGTGCGCCGGAACGTCTCTTCGATCGGGGCGGGGCGCGCGTAATAGATCGCGAAGCCCCGGAGCGCGTCGGGCGCGTGGGTCAGGCGATGCGGTTCTCCCCGCACGTCGCCCGGATGCGCCGGATCGCACTCGATCGAGGAAAGACACTTGATGAGTTCTGTACAGTTCCGGAAGATCCGGAGCCGGGGAGGACGGTCCCCTTCCCGTTTGAGCAACTCCTTGACGGCGAGCCAGCCCGTCTCCCGATCGTTCTCGGTCTTGGTCAGCGTGATCCCGTTTTCAGCGAAGATCAGCGCGCGCGAACGCCCCGATTCCTGACTGCGGGCAAAGAGGTCGGGGGGCGCGAGGGTCGCGTAGATCCTCTCGCGCCCGTCCTCCGCCGAGCGGATGGCGCGTGCGGCGTCCGAGATGATGAGATCGGAGCGGCAGACTTCCCGATAGATCCAGACGTTGCCGTCGGGATCGAGCGCCGCCCAAAGACAGGCGAGCCGGTCAAGTCCGTAGTCGAGCGTCCGGTATTTCCGCCAATGCGCCTCGATCGGGAAGGGATCTACGGTGTGTTCGTCATAGCGGAACTCCCGGAAAAACCTGCCCTCGAGCAGGTTCCAATCCCCGTAGAGGAGCGCCCGCCGCTCGTTTTCCGGCAGGGCGAGCAGGCGCTCGCGGTATTCGGGATCGGCCCGGACGAGAAAGGGATTGTCGTCGATCTTCGAGGGGAGGAAGATCCGGCTTCCGCCGTCCTCCCCCCGGAAGGGGACGTCGGGGGGCGAGGGATCGATGAACCGCTCCTTCACCCAGGCGTGCCCGACGCCGCCGGGGTTGGTCGACGACTTGATCTGCTTCGGGTAGCCGTTGACCCCGCGCAGCCGGGAGAGCATATAGACGTACTGAAACTCGGTAAAGTGGGTCAGTTCGTCAAAGCGGATCACGTCGTACTCCGCCGACTGGTACTGGAAGACGTCGGCTTCGCTCGCCGAATAGCCGAAATCGATCAGCGACCCGTTTTTGAAACGCCCGACGTGGCTGCTCCCGTTGTAGGCGTAGACCGAGCGGGGGAAAACCGTCTGACTGACCCGGATCAGCGATTTTTCGAGTTCCGGGTAGGTCCGGCGCAGGATCAGTTGTTTCGATCCCGGATACTTCAGGGCGTAGAGCAGGGCGTCGATCAGCTGCCCGAACGACTTGCCCCCGCCCGCCGCCCCGCCGAACAGCACCTCGCGCTCGGGGGCGTCGATGAACGCCCGCTGGCGCGGCGTGACCTTGAGCGAAAGTTTTTCAGACGGCATCTCCCGGGGCGCCCCCCTCCAGAACCTCGATCCTGACCGACAACTCGTCTGCGCCCTCCTCCCCGTCGCCGACCCCGACCCCGAAGAGCGGGAGCAGATACTTGACGAGCGAGGCGTCGTAACGCTTGACGAGCCCCTGCCGGATCAGATGATCGGACAGGATCGAGCGGCACTCGGCGACGGCGCGGGCGAAGGCGGGATCGCGGTTTTTTCGTTCTCCGATCGCCGCCGTATCCACCCCGAGCATCTCCGCCGCCCCCGAAAAGGTCGGGAGTTCGCCCCCGGCGGCGCACCCGCGGAAATAGCGGATCATCCGCTCCCCGGCGTCGGCGGGGAGAACCGGGTCACGCCCGGGCGTACTCTCCGCGCCCGCAGAACCGGGACCCGGGCGTTGAGATACGCCCACACCGTCCGCGTCCTCCGGGGCGATCTTCGCCCGTTCGTCGACCGTCATGCTCTCCCTCTCCCTTCGTTTCGTTCGTGGTCGCCCCGCCGACTACCCGGCGCAAAAAAGCACCAAAGCGGTTTGTACCTGCCGTGTCCTGCGGCGGCGACCGATGCGTCAGGCGACACGCTTTTCACCTGTTGCGTGACTATTATAGCACGCCGAAAAAAGAAAAAGGGTCTGTGTTTTTCCAAATCGCAGAGCCGTTTTTTATCTCATTTCAGGACAGGTTGCACAATTTTGCCAAATCTTCATTTGTCACGCGACGGGTGACATATCAAACAGACGTTTTCGACGACGGACGTGAAAAAAAAAACGGGGACCCGATGCCTTCGGGTCCCCTGCGGAATTCATTTATCGTCGGGCGTGGCTTCGATCGGTTCGACCTCGCTCTCAAACTTTTTGACGCATTGGCGGACGAGATAGAGAATCTGTCCGTTGATCGACCGCCCCTCGTATGCGGCGATATACTTGAGTTTCCGATGCAGTTCGGGGTCGATCTCGATCCCGAGATGTTTGTT
>CAMJDE010000016.1 GCA_946404295.1 uncultured Clostridia bacterium
ACCGAAATGCGAACCGACCGACTGTCCGTAAAGATCCTTGCGCTTCTGCTCTCACTGCTGACGCTTCTTCCGCTCGCGTCCTGCGGCGTGACCGCGCCCGACGCGACGGAGGAGATCACGGCGGCGCCGACGACGACCGAGGAGGCGACGACCGCCGTTTCGACGGCGGAAGCCGAAGAGCCTGCGAAATATACCGTCGTCCTGAACGCGCCCGCGAGCACGGCGATCCACACCCCCGTGCAGGCGTCGTTTCTTTCGGACGACGACCCGCTTTCGGTCAAGGATTACCTGAGACCGGCGTATACCGCGCAGTCGGTCAACTACGACGACAAGCCGGGGACGATCGAACTCGGTCGCCCGGTGCCGATCACGCTGACCTGGAGCGTCGAGACCGAACAGACCGAAAGCGATATCCGCGTTTTTTCGATCCGCGTCTGGCCCAAGTCCGCTCCCCGCAAAGCCGTCACGAAGAACCTCACCAAATCGGTCACCTCGTTTACGCTCGAAAATCCGATGATCGGCACGACCTACTGCTGGACGGTCACGGCGACCGACGGCGAGGGCAATTCTTACGCGTCCGACGTCGGGACCTTCACGACCGACGCGCAGAGTCCGCGCAACCTCACGGTCGGCGGCTTGACCAACGTCCGCGACCTCGGCGGCTGGAATACCGAGGACGGCGGACGCGTCCGGCAAGGTCTTCTCTTTCGCGGCTCAAAGTTGGTGGCGAACAACAGCGCGACGAATTTTCTGGTCACCGAGGACGGAATCAAAACGCTGCGCGACGAACTCAAGGTCAAAACCGAGATCGATCTCCGGCTGAAGTCGAAGCTCGGCGGACTGACCTCCTCTCCCCTCGGAAACACGGTCAACTTCTACTCCTGCCCGATGGAAGACGACGCGGCGATGTTCTTTTCCGACGCGAACACGATGAAGAGCATCCGCGACGTTTTTGCCCTGCTCGCCGACGAAAACAACTATCCGATCTATTTCCATTGTTCGATCGGCACCGACCGGACGGGGGTGATCGCGTGGCTCGTCAACGGTCTTTGCGGCGTGAGGGAAAAGGATCTGTGGAGGGACTACCTCTTCTCCAACTTCGGCGTCATCAACGGATCGAGACGCACGGGGATCGAGGGCGATTACGTCCTCCGGATGAGACTGACTTCCGGCAATACCTTTGCCGAGAAGATTTACAACTTTCTCAAAAATACCGTCCACGTCCCGGAAAGCGATATGCAGGCGGTGATCCGCATCATGAAGGAACCCGCCGAAAGCCGTCCGTGACGCGTTCCCACGCGATCGAGTGCGTCTTCCGATGATCGCCCATGACACAAAATTGATAGTTTCCGACACAATAATGATAGCAAACAGGCGAAAAAAATGGTATTATAAATGATAAGAAATAATACCGGAAAGGATGGCGACGCCATGAAACGTCTATTCGGATTCTTACTGCTTCTTGCGCTCCTTTGCCTGGCGGGGTGTATCGGATCGGAGCCGCAAAAGGCGGACCAAGAAACGACGGCGGAGAACACGCCCCCGGAGACGACCGCCGCGGAAACCGAACACGTTCACGCGTTCACGGAAAAAGTGCAAAACGACAAGTATCTGAAGCAAGCCGCATCTTGCGGGGACCGCCCGATCTACTATCTCTCCTGCGTCTGCGGGGAACACGGAACCGGAACGTTCCGGGGCGATCCCGTCCCGCACGCCTTTGGCGTATCCGTGACCGACGCCGGCGTGATCGAGCGCGCGTTCTGCACGAACGAGGGCTGTGACCACGTCGAAACGCTCAATCTCGCTCTGCCGACGGTCGGCACGCTGACCGGCGCCCTCAACTGCTCCGACGCGGGTTATCGGGAAACCGACAGCGCGAAGATCTTCTACTACTCCGACTGTCAGTCGACCGACTATACGACGGCGCTCCGTTCTCTTCAGTCCGCCGGATGCACGCAGGAAGGGTCCTACCGTCTCGGCGACAATCGCTATTCGCTCCTGAGAAACGACAAGTTCACGGCGTATCTGTCGTATCTTGCGGACGAGGGCGCGATCCGGCTCTACGTCGGGCGCTCGGACGATCTCGTGCCGCCGAGGGTTTCCGGCGGAACCGGCGCCGGAACAGTCGAGCCCGCTCTCTGGCAGATCAACGTCGATTGCCGGGCGGCGAAAACCAACGGCGGGATGTCCTACGTCCTGCAGCTTTCCGACGGCAAGTTCATCGTGATCGACGGCGGCTACGATACCAAACAGGACGCGGACTCCATCTTTAAGATCCTCCAACAAAACAAGCCGGCGGACCACGCAAAGCCGATCATCGCCGGGTGGTTCATCACCCACCTGCATATCGACCACATCGGGGCGCTCCGCAACTTCACGAACCAGTATCAGAACAAGGTCAAGGTCGAAGGATTCTACTACAATTTCCCGTACGTCAACGTGAGCGATATCTGGCCGTCCAACAACCGGAAATGGGAAGACCTTATGGCTTCGTGGGAGGGCGCCACGCTCTACCGCAAGCTGCACAGCGGTATGCAGTTCTCGTTCGCGGGCGCGAAAATCACGGTTCTTTGCACCTTCGAGGACGTATACCCCCTGTCTTTCAACTCCGGAAACGATACCTCCGCCGTTTTCAAGGTCGAGATCGCGGGACAGTCGATCCTGTTCCTCGGGGACGCCGAATTCGGCGAAAGCGACGTGATGATGCACCTTTCCGCCGACGTCCTTCACGCCGATATCCTGCAGTACGCGCACCACGGCTACGAAAACCAGTGCCGCGGCGAACTCTACCGGAAGATCGATCCCGAGACCGTCCTTTGGCCGATGCCCTTCGTCAACTGGCAATCCGACAGTTACGGCAAGGTCTTTCAGCCACGGTACGAGGGGACCCCGACCAACAAGCACCGCGAGAACGAGTGGATCCGCGGCGCCGACAGCGTGAAGAAGATCATCGTGATGGCGGAGGGAACGACCAAACTCGACCTTCCCTACACGCCGACCGGCGCGCGCAACGCCGATTACGACGCGCTCTACCGGCAGCAGCTTCCGTAACCCCATTGCCCGGCGGGATCTCCCGCCGGGTCGTTTTTATTCGCGCGCTCGCGTGCGCGCGCGGGCAATTTTTATAAAAAAGTTCTTGACAAATCGAACCTTTCCGTTTATAATATTGATTGCTTGTCGGTTCGGAACGCTCGAACTATGCGGTCTAACCCGCTTTCATAAACACGAATAAGGAGGTATAGACGGATGAAGAGAACCTACCAGCCCAAAAAGAGACAGAGATCCAAAGAGCACGGTTTCCGGAAGAGAATGGCTACCTCGAACGGCAGAAAAGTTCTGAAGAGAAGACGCGCAAAGGGCAGAGCTCAACTCACCTATTAAGGGAAAAGACAAACCTCCGATCACCGCCCTCGGCAGTATCGGGGTTTTTCTTTACCGCGCCGGAAGAGCGGCGCGCGCGCCGCTTCCCGAAAGAAAAGGAACGGTGATGATTTGAAGTTCAAAGCGATCTGCGAAAACCATCTGTTTTCAAAAGCGTACGCGAAAGGCAAGCGATTCGTGACCCCCTCCCTCGCAGTCTATCTGCTCCCCGACTACGCGGCGGACCGACTGCAGAAGGCACACCCCCTGAAGATCCGGGTCAACCGGATCGGGCTGACCGTCTCGAAGAAGATCGGAGGGGCGGTCGAACGCAACCGGACGAAGCGGATCATCCGCGAGGCGTACCGCCGCGTGATTACCGAAAACGCCGTCCGGGTCGGCTATCTGATCGTCATCGCCGCGCGCGAACGCGCGACGAAGAAGAAAAGCGACGAACTCGTACCCGAGTTGAAACTCGCGTTCGAGAAACTGGGACTTCTGTCCCAAGGTACGAAATGAAACAAGTTTGTATCGGACTTATCAAAATTTATCAAAAAGCGATCTCTCCCCTCAAACCGCCCTGCTGCAGGTTTTATCCGACCTGCTCTGCCTACGCCGTCGAGGCGTTTAAGAAACGTGGCTTTTTCGTGGGACTGGCGCTTTCCGTCTGGCGCATTCTGCGCTGCAATCCCTTCTGCCGTCCGGGGTTCGACCCCGTGCCGGAGACGGGTTGGCGGAAAAAGTATCCGCAGATCCCCTTTGACAGGATGCGGGAGAGACCGAACGACGGCGTAAAACAAGCGACCGCCGTAGAACAGGATTAAACTATGTATCAATTTTTCGGTAACATTCTGAACTGGTTCAACAGTTGGACCGGCAACTATATGCTGGCGCTGCTGTTGTTTGCCCTGCTCGTCAAGATCATTCTGCTGCCCCTCTCGATCATGCAGCAGAAGAACCAGATCAAGGGCGCGAAACTTCGCCCCAAGATGATGATGATCGAGAAAAAGTACGCCGGTCGGAACGACCAGGTCACGCTGAAGAAAAAGCAGGCGGAAATGATGGAACTCCAGCAGAAGGAGGGCTATTCCGCCTTTTCGGGATGCCTGCCTCTCCTGATCCAGTTCCCGATCATCATTATCCTCTATCGCGTGATCCAGAAGCCGCTGACCTACGTCTCGCACCTCGGGAGTTACCTCGCGACGATCGCCGAGAAGATCGGCTTTACCGCGAGTTACAAGAACTCCGAGATCGAACTGATCTCCCAGATCAAGCAGAATATGGAGCTGGCGCAGGAAGGATTCGCCGAGGCGGGCGGAACGGGAGCCCTCGCCGACGTTCTGCCGAAGATGTCGTTCTTCGGCGCCGACCTGACGATGAAACCTTATTTCTGGAGCATCCTGCTCCTGATCCCGGTGCTCAACTTCGCGTTCGGCGTTCTGACGATGAAACTCTCGAAGAAGCTGAACGGCAATATGGCGCAGATGACGGCGCAGACGCAGGATCAGAAGGTCTCGGGCGGCATTATGGAATGGATGATGCCGGTCGTCTCGCTCTGGTTCGCCTTCATTCTTCCCTCCGCGCTCGGCGTGTACTGGATCTACCAGTCGGTGCTCGGGATCGTGCAGATGCTGATTCTGGCGAAGGTGATGCCGATGCCGAAATACTCGCAGGAAGAACTCGAACAGATCATGAAAGAGTTGAAGAAGCAGCAGGTCGAACGCCCCGCCTATACCGGCTCGTCCTACTCCGGCGACCGTCCGCGCTCGCTCCATCACATTGACGACGACGACGAGTTTCCCGAGGACAAGAAACCGACGAACGGCAACGGTCAGCACAAGAAAAAGAACCGTCCCGCCCCCGCTCCGCAGGAAAAGAAACTGAAGCCCGAGGACTTTGAAAAGAAGCCCGAAGAGAAGGCGGAGGAGGCGACCGAGACGGAGACCGTCCCGGAAACGCAGGATCTTGAGGATCTGGTGAATTCAATCGGTTCGGACGAGGAAACGCCCGCAACCGACGACGAAAAACAAGACTGATCGAGGAGGAAACATCCGTGATTAAAGAAGTCATCGCGTCCGGCAAGGACGTGACCGAAGCCAAAGAACTTGCCCGCACCCTGCTCGGTGCGGACGAACTCGCCGACGTCCAGTACGAGATCCTGCACGCCGGAAGCAAAGGGATCTTCGGCGTGATCGGCGTGAAGCCCGCGAAGGTGCGCGCCTATATCGAACTGCCCGACGACGCGCCGAGAGGAAACGAGCGGCGCGGCGAACGCCCCGCCCGCGAGAACCGTCCCGAGCGGCAGAACGGCAACCGTCCCGAGCGCAACGACCGTCCCCGTCAGAAGAACGGACAGGGCAACGGCAGACGCCCCAAAAACGAAGAACGCATCCCCCTGAAGAACCCGAACCCCCAGCCGCCGAAAAAGCGGAGCGTCGTGATCCCCGAGGATCAGGTGAAACTCGAGAAGATCGACGCGGCGCCGGGCGAGGATCGCTCGCTCGATTTCGTGAACACCCTGATCGCCAACCTTGCCCTTGACGCGACCGCCACCCTCTACGCGACCTCCGACGGCGCCCGCCGCATCGTGATCTCGGGAGAGGGAGCCGCCTCTCTGATCGGGCACCACGGCGATACGCTGGATTCGCTGCAGTATCTTGCCAACCTCGCCTGCACGCAGCTCAACTCGAAGGGCGAGCGCGACCACAGCCGCGTGACGATCGACATCGAGGGCTACCGCGCCAAACGCGAAGAGGCGCTGCGCGCCGTCGCCCGCCGTATGGCGGAGAAGGCGAAGCGCACCCGCAGAAACGTGATGCTCGAGCCGATGAGCCCCTACGAACGCCGCATCATCCACGACGAGGTGAGCGGGATCGAGGGCGTGACCACGTCGTCGGTCGGTTCGGACAATAACCGCCGCGTCGTGATCTTCTTCGAGCGCAGACCCGCCGACGCCGCCCGCGTCGAAGAGGAACCGATCGCCGAGCCCGTGCCGGACGTCGTCGCGGAGCCCGAGATCGAGATCGAAGAGGAGTCCGAGATCGAAGCCGAGATCGAAACCGAGATCGGCGTCGACGAGGGCGCCGACGTTTCGTCGGTCTCCGACGAGGGAGATTTCGACGGCTCCGAGGAAAGCGACTCGGAGAGCGATCCGGCGTGACCGGGCACGTCGGTACCGTAACAGCCGTTTCGACCCCGCCCGGAAAGGGCGGGGTCGCCGTTATCCGGGTGTCGGGCGACGACGCCCGGGCTGTCGCGGAAAAATGCTTCGTCCCGCGGGACGGGAAACCGATTTCCGCCCATCCCCCGCGCCGGGCGATCTACGGCAATATCATCCTGGACGGAGAGATCGTCGACGACGGTCTGCTCCTCTACTTTCCCGCGCCCAACTCCTATACCGGGGAGGACGTGATCGAACTGTCCTGCCACGGCGGGCCTTTGCTTACCGGAATGGTGCTCGAAGCCACGCTGAAAGCCGGGGCGATCCCCGCCCCCGCCGGAGAGTTCACGCGCCGGGCGTTTCTATCGGGCAAACTCTCGCTCTCGGACGCCGAGGCGATCGGGCTGGCGATCGACGCCGTGACGCCCGCGCAGGTGCGGCTGTCCGCGTCGGACTCGCGTGAAAAACTGTCGGACGCGGTGGGAGAACTCCACGACCGCCTGCTCGCTCTGATCTCGTCGCTTTACGCCGGGATCGACTATCCCGACGAGGACCTTGCCGACCTCTCGCCGGACGAGGTCAGGGAGGGGATCGGAAAGATTTACGCCGACCTTACCCGGCTTTCCGCCACCTACCGCACGGGGCGCGCGATCCGCGAAGGGATCCCCGCCGTCCTCGCGGGGAAACCGAACGTCGGCAAGAGCGCGGTTTTCAACCGTCTGCTCGGTCGCGACGCGGCGATCGTCACCGCGATCCCCGGAACGACCCGCGACGTTCTCGAATACCCGCTCCCCGTGGGGCGCGCCCTGCTCCGGCTGGCGGACACCGCCGGGCTGCGCGACACCGCCGACCCGGTCGAGACGATCGGGGTCGAACGCGCGAAGAAAACCATCGGGGGCGCGGAAGTGCTGCTGCTCGTGCTCGACGCGTCGCGCCCGCTCGAAAAAGAGGACGAAGACCTGCTCTCGCTCGCCCGCGATTTCCGGGGGCTTGCCGTCCTGCTGCTGAACAAATCCGACCTGCCCGCCGTCTGGGGCAAAGCCGACCTCGGCAAAGGGGCGCCGCCGTCGTTTTGGGTCAGTGCCGAAACGGGCGCGGGGTTCGACGCCCTGACCGAATACCTGTCGGGCGCCCTGACCGACGGCAACCTGTCGCTCGGCGAGGACGCGATCGTCGCGTCCGCCCGGCAAGCCGCCGCCCTCGCGGGGGCGTGCGACGACCTTTCCGCGTGTCTTGACGCGCTCGAACGCGGCGTGCCGATCGACGCCGCCGCCAGTCTTGCCGAGTCCGCGCTCGCCTCGCTCTCCGAGGTCGACGGACGGACGGTGACGGGCGAGATCGTCGACGAGATTTTTTCGCACTTCTGCGTCGGTAAATAATAAGGAGAAAGACCGTGACCGAGGGAAAACGCTTTCAAAAAAACGACGGCGGCTTCACCTGCCTGCATTGCGGGCGGGAGGTGCCTCCCCTCGGCTATACCTCGCGCAACCATTGCCCCTTCTGCCTCTGGTCGCTGCACGTCGACGTCCTGCCCGGCGACCGCAGTAACCCCTGCGGCGCTCTCCTCCGCCCGCTGAGGACCGAGCCCGACCCGAAAAAGGGCTTCGTGATCGTCCACCGCTGCGAGAGATGCGGGGCGACCGTCCGCTGCAAAGCGGCGATGCGGGGCGATACGCCGGACGATAACGATCTGCTGATCCGCTTGACGGCGGGAGAATAAAATGCGGGCGAGCGGAAACGCTCGCCCGCGCGATATGTTGCGCCCTCGGCGCAACGCGATATGCACCGTGCCTCGGCACGGTGCGCGATATGTTCCCCTCACTCCGTTCGGGGAACGCGATATGCCTCCCTGCGGTCGGCGTGATTATAGACCAAGAGTAGAGAAAACCGATGCCGTCGCGGCTATAGAACCGCAAAACGGCAGGGAGTCGCCGTTTTGCTCTTCAATAATAACCTATTATTGAAGTTCTTTGCTCCGCTTTCTTTCAAGAAAGCGGAAAAGCCCCCGTCAAAACACGCTCCGCAAAACGTCCTCGGCGCGGGCGTTATCGGGGAGCGCGAGATAGACGACCGTCGTCCCGCGGCGCAGGACGACGGGATCGGCGGCGGCGGAGACGTCGACCTCCGCCCGCATCCTGCGCACGGTCTCACAGCGGAGAAGACAGAGTCCCTCGACCTCGCGCGCCCCGGCAAGACTCTCGCAGCGAAAGAACCCGCACTCGTAAAAGACCGTTCCCGACGCCCCGAGGCAGAGGACGAACGCCGCGATATCCTCGCGGTCGTCGCTCCCGTCCGCGCGCCCGAAAAGCAGGTTGAAGTCGGCGTCGGAGAGATATCCGTCGTCGTTCTGCCCCGCCTCGCTGTCAAAGAGCAGATGCGGCGGAAGCGGGTACTTCCCCGCAAACGCCTCGTACAGTTCGCGCGGCGACGTCCCCTTCCTCCCGCAGGACGAAACCGACAAAAGCAGACCGACAAGCAATAAAAACGACAAAAACCCCCGCCAAAACCGCAAAAAACCGCCCCCTCTCCGTACAGTATACGAAGAGGGGGACTATAAAATGCGCCGCGAGCGGCGCATTTCACGAACGGCGGAGCCGTTCAATTCACGCGACCGAAGGTCGCAATTCATGCCGAAGGCAATTCATGCGGACGTGTCCGCAATTCATTCGTTCCCCGATGAATTGACGGCTTGTGCCGTCGTGAATTGACGCTTCGCGTCATGAATTCTCGCCGCCTTCGGCGGCTCCGTGAATTGCGACCTTCGGTCGCATTGACGCGCCCGCGGGCGCGTCACGCCGCCGTTTGATCCGAGACGATATTGTGGAGCCAGATCCGTTTTTTGATCAGGATAAAGCCGACGATACACTTGATGAGGTCGAGCAGCGTGACGATCAGGTAGACCCGGACGATCGGAAGCGTCGTTTTCGCCGCGAGCAGATACGACGCGGGGAAACTGACCGCGAGGACGAACACCGAGTCGAAGAGAAAGGTCACGAGCGTCTTTCCGCCCGAACGGATGGTGAAATACGACGCCTGCATAAAGGCGCCGATCGGCATACAGGCGGCGGCGACCAAGAGCAGCGAGGTCGAAAGATCCCGCACCGCCGGTTCGGTGTTGTAGATCAGAGGGAAGAAGGGCGCGAGCGCGGCGAGCGCCCCGCCGACGAAGAGGCAGGAGAAGGTCGCGAGCGCGATCATCCGGCAGGCGTCGCGCTGCGCGTCGTCGAGCCGATCGGCGCCAAGCGACTGTCCCGCGACGATCGACACCGACGCGCCGATCCCGAAATTGACCGAGTTAAAGACGTTTGCGACGGTGGTCGTGATGGTCAGAGCCGCCACGACCGAAAGCCCGCGCGTCGAGTAGTTGCGGACGACGGCGGAGGTCCCGACCGACCAGAGCAGCTCGTTCACGATCAGGGGAAAACTCTTGACCGCGAGCTGCCCGATCAGTTTTCCAGGCACCGAAAAGAGCCGACGGTACGCCCCCGTGATAAAGCCCCAGCGCGCCGCTTTGGCGTGGGTGTAGACGAGGACGATCAACAGTTCCACGAAGCGCGAGGCGACCGTCGCGATCGCGGCGCCCGTGACCCCGAGCGCCGGAGCGCCGAGGTAGCCGAAAATCAGGATCAGGTTCAGCGAGACGTTGACGGCGATCGCCGACACCCCGGCGAGCATCGGGACGGCGGACTCTCCCCCCTCGCGCAGGGTGCCGGAGTACGCCTGCGTCAGAGCGAAGGGGATCAGCCCGAAGAGGATCACGAAGAGGTATTCCTTCCCCGACTGCAGGGCGAGCAAAAGATCCACCCCCGACCCGTCCTCGGTGAAGAAGAGCCGCAGCAGAAAGTCGTCGAAGAAAAAGAAAAGCAGCCCCGCGACGATCGCCGTGAAGCCCGACGCGATCACCTTGACGCGGAAGGTGTGGCGCACGCCCTTTTCGTCCCCCGCGCCGAAGAACTGCGTCGTGAAGATCCCGATCCCCGAGACCACCCCGAAGATCAGAAGGTTGTAGACGAAAACGAGTTGGTTCGCGATCGAGACCCCGGTCATCTGCTCGGTGCCGAGCCGCCCGATCATCAGGTTGTCGAGCAGACTGACGAAGTTGGTAACGGCGTTCTGGATCACGATGGGGAGCGCGATGCGGAACGCCCGGCGATAAAAGGGCTTGTCCCCGATCAAAAAGGAGCGGATCTTCGTCATTTGCCCGCCTCGCTTCCCGCGGGGGAAACCGAAAGGTACACGACCTCAAACGGCGTGCCGATCCGGGGAACGCGGACGTCGTTCGAGAGCCCGCGCGAAACGCAGAGCCGCCCCTCGTAGACCCCCGCCGTGTAGCGGGGGAACAGCCCCTGTCCGGGGGCGAACAGTCCGTGCCCGAAGAGCGCCCATTGCCCGCCGTGCGCGTGCCCCGAAACCGTCAGATCGATCGGCAGAGAGCGGATGTATTTCGGATAGTATTCGGGGTGGTGGGAGATCAGGATTTTATAGCCCGGCAGCGCCGCGAAATCGGCTAAAAACGACAGATCCGGCACCTTCCCTGTATAGTGCGCCGAGCGCAGCCCCCCGACCGTGATCCCCGCGGGCAGAGTGCGGCAGGTCGAGTCGAGTTCGACGACCCCGGCGTCCGAGAGCGCCCGTGTGACCTCGGGATGCGGGCTGTGGTCGTGGTTGCCCCGGCAGTAGAAAGTCGGCACCCCGGCGGGCAGCCCCGCGAGCAGGGTCAAGGCGGCTGCGACGTCGAAGGGGTTGCGCGGCGGGCTCTCGTAGAGGTCGCCCGCGATCAGGATCAGGTCGGGCGG
Organism: uncultured Clostridia bacterium; assembly: GCA_946404295.1. Classification (GTDB taxonomy): domain Bacteria; phylum Bacillota; class Clostridia; order Oscillospirales; family CAG-272; genus UBA1740. Next base: position 11,317 of record CAMJDE010000016.1, read on the forward strand.
ATCGTCCCGCAGGATCGACGCGACCTCCTCGGCGCGCCCCCGGTGCAGGTCGGCGAGCAGCGCGATCCGCGCCGTCACGCCGCTTGACGTGACCTGGTATTCCGTCTTTTTGATCTTCACGCCGCTCACCTCCTTTCATTCGTTCCCTTTCAGTATATCCCATTCCCCGAAAAATGTCAATCGTCTATTGACAAGACGGCAGAAAATACGGTACAATAGAAGACGGACGAGAACGCGGCGGACAAGCCCCGCGAAAGAGGTCCGAATACCGGGCGACCGGCAAAAGAAAGGAAAACCGTACAATGAAAAAATGGAAATGCACCGTCTGCGGCACGATCGTCGAGAGCGACGAGAGACCCGACAAATGCCCCGTCTGCAAAGTGCCGGGCGAAAAGTTCGTTGAGGTCACGGAGGAGACCGGCTGGGCGACCGAGCACGAGGTCGGCGCTCTGAAGGACGTTCCCGCCGAGATCGTCGAGGGGCTCCGCTCCAACTTCACCGGTGAATGCAGCGAGGTCGGTATGTATCTGGCCATGGCGCGCGTCGCCTACCGCGAGGGCTATCCCGAGATCGGTCTTTACTGGGAGAAAGCCGCCTACGAGGAAGCGGAACACGCCGCGAAGTTCGCCGAACTGCTCGGCGACGTCGTGACGACCTCGACCAAGAAGAACCTGGAGATGCGCGTCGCCGCCGAAAAGGGCGCGTGCGAGGGCAAGTTCGACCTCGCCAAGAAGGCGAAGGCGCTGAACCTCGACGCCATCCACGACACGGTTCACGAGATGGCGAAGGACGAGGCGCGCCACGGCAAGGCGCTCGAAGGGCTGCTCAACCGCTATTTCAAGAAGTAAGGCGGAGGGAAAAAGATGAAATACGTCTGCCCCTGCGGCTACGAATACGACGAAGCGAAGGGCGATCCCGAGAACGGGATCGCGCCGGGCACGAAGTGGGAGGATCTTCCCACCGATTTTGTCTGCCCCGTCTGCGGACTCGATAAGGATTCCTTCGAAAAGCAATAATCACAACGGGCGCTCCTCGGAGCGCCCGTTATCTCGCGTTTTGCCAAGCGGCAAAACATATCGCGCGGACGAAAGACCGCATATCGCGCCGCCCTGCGGCATATCGCAAAACAACCGCGGATCCCCCGCGGTTGTTATATTATTTCAACCCGCCCCCTAAAACGGTCCTCGCGGCGAACGCCGCGGGGACCGTTTCACGTTTGCCGTCCCCGGACGGCAAACACTTCACGCGTTTCGCACGCCCCCGCGCGAAACGCACTTCACTTTGCCCGGCAAAACTTCACGTTGCCCGGCACGGGCAACCCTTCACTTCCCTTACCAATCCCTCCTCTTCTTCGCCGCGTCGAGCGCGTCGAGGTCGAGGGCGTTCAAAAAAGCGGACAGGGAGTAGACCGAATAGTCGCCGACCTGCTCCGCGGCGTAGAGAGGATGCCAGTCGTCGTCCTCGCTTCTTCTGAAAATATAGAGGGGGACAGGAACGAGGATCAGGACCTTTTTGTCGTTTTGCTCGAACGCGGGGCGCAACTCCGTCGTACGGTAGGAGAACGTGCCGCGCCCGACGAGAAGTCCCTCTTCCCCGAGCAGCCGCGAAAGGTAGAGCGGCGTTTTCTTCGAGAACGAGTTGAGCAGGACGCACGCGAAGGTCCCCTGCCCCGTCTCTATCCTGATCTCGGGTTCCCTGCTCGGGAACAGGATCGAACGGTATGCCTTCCCGATCGAATACGAATACTCCTTTTCTTCACAGAGTTTGCCGAGCCGTTTCAGCAATTTTCTCCGTTTTTGGACCGCACGGAAAAAAACGAACAGAAGAGGGCCGAAGACCGCCAAAGAGACGACGACGATCGTAAAGTTCCGATACGCCAAATAAATCGAATACACGAACAAAATGAAAGGAAGTCCGACCACCATGACCCAAACGTGCGCCAGAATCCGCAGCATCTCGTTCGCGATCCTCGTCATACGGATATTTCTGCCCCACGGTACGTCAACCGCCTGCGACGCCGCCCCGACGTGTGCGAAGAAAAAGAAAACGGCGGCGACGGGGAACGTCGCGAGGGGAAAGAACCTCTTGACGGAGAGGAACCGGGACGGCAGAACGAAGGTCAGAAGCAGAACTGCCGCGAGTTCAACCCAGAACGAGGGCGCTGAAACCACTCGCCCGATCCGATTGAAAAGTCCGTTCGGTTCGCCGACCGACGCCCGTTTTGAAAAGCGGTCGTAAGAGAGCGCGATGCGGAAAAACGTGTAGATGATCAGACCGAACCAAACGAGAAGCAAAACGGTAAGCCCCCGGTAACCGATGGACGTGTTGCGCATCATATACAAATCGAAGGTCTCTTCCCGCTTCGACGGATCAAGGTTTTTAAACGTATTAAAACGCCCGCGTGAAAACGCGGCGATCAAAAGAAAGACCGCGACTGTGCAGACGACCTGCACGATCGTATGCCAGACCGTTTTTTTCGTCATTCGGGCATTCCTCCTCGTCTCCACGTTCCCCGCACGCGGGGAACACTTCACGTATTTCGCACGCACCCGCGCGAAACGCACTTCACTTTGCCCGGCAAAACTTCACGTTGCCCGGCACGGGCAACACTTCACTTCCCCGTCTTCTCCTTCGTCAACTCTTCCCTCTCGCGCTGTCTTCTTTTGCAACCGTACCGATAGCCGAAGATCATTGCGGGGATCAGCGGAAGCGTGCAGATCAGAAAAGAAAGAAACATCCATCCTCCGTATTCCGCAGCCATCACGGAAAGATCGGCGTTACTCGGAGCGTGTGCCATCAAACCTGCGAAGCCGGTTGCGAAGACCGCCGCTGCAGGATGCCGGTAACGGACGATTATCGTAATCAGAACGTAGACGAAAAAGGCGATGCAAGCGGAAATCAGAGCGCGTTTGAACGAGTTTTTCCCAGTCCCGTCGTTATCGTGATAACCCTCCCGCCGGCACAGGAAACAGAAGAACCCCATTGCGGCGAGAACACCCAGAATACAAGACAAAACTCCCGCCAGCGTCGCGTTTCCGGAAAGCCGCAGCGGCGTCACCGTCACGAATTCGATCAAGAGCCCGAAATAGGACGCGGCAACGAGTTTCAGAAAATAAACCCCCGTGCTTTTCAGCATACGCAGTCCCCCTTACTATACCCGCAAAGCGAGCAACTTGTCCCTTCCCCGCCGCAGCGTCCCCGCGCGAAATACACTTCACTTTGCCCGGCAAAACTTCACGTTGCGCCCCGGCGCAACACTTCACTTTCTCTCCCCGCGGTTTTCGCCGCGGGGAGAGAACCCGCCGTCAGTCCTTTTTCTCGGACTTGGTTTCCTTTTTCGCCGTGCCTTTCGCGGCGACGGCGCCGCCGGCGTAACCGGCGATGATCGCGGGCAGGTCGATGCCGGTCGATTCCTTCACGCCCTCCATCACCTGGTTGGCGCTGGACATCACGTCGCGGACGACCTTGGTCGAGTTGCCCTCGCCGTACATCACGATCTTTTCGGTCGAGGCGAGCGGGGTCGCGGCGTTCTTCACCACTTCGGGCAGAGCGTTGAGGTACATTTCGAGCACCGACGCCTCGCCCATCTTCTTCTGCGCTTCGGCTTTCTTTTCGATCGCCTCGGCTTCGGCAAGACCCTTGGCGCGGATACCTTCGGCTTCCTGCTCCATCGCGAAGCGGAGCGCCGCGGCTTCGGCTTTCTTGGCTTCCGCCGCCTGGAGCGCCTCGTACTTCTTCGCTTCGGCGTCTTTCTGGCGTTTGATGAGATCGGCTTCCGCCTGTTTCTCCGCCTGATATTTCAGGGCGTCCGCCTGTTTACGCACTTCGGCGTCGAGTTGGCGTTCCTTGATCGCGATGTCCTTCTCGGCAAGTTCCGCCTCTTTCTCGCGGCGGGCGATGTCGGCGTTGGTCTTGGCGATCTCGATGGTCTTGCGCTGCTCCTCCTGCTGGATCGAGTACGCGGCGTCGGCTTCCGCCTTCTTCGTGTCGGCGCGGACCTTCATATCCGCCTGCTGCACCGAGAGAGCCGCGTTCTGTTCGGCGATCTTCTTCTCGGCTTCGACGCGGACGGCGTTGGCTTCCTGCTGGGCGTTGGCGGTCGCGATCGCGACGTCGCGCTGCGCGTTCGCCTTGGCGATCTGCGCGTCCTTGCGGATCTGCTCGACGTTACGGACGCCCATATTCTCGATGGTTCCGGCGGCGTCCTTGAAGTTCTGGATGTTGAAGTTCACGACCTCGATGCCGAGTTTCTGCATATCGGGCACGACGTTCTCGGTGATCTTCTTCGCGACGCCCTGCCGATCCTGCACCATCTCTTTCAGGCAGACCGAACCGACGATCTCACGCATATTACCCTCGAGGACCTGCGTGACCATCGAGATCATTTCGCCCTGCTTCATACCGAGCAGCGCCTCCGCCGCCCGTTCGAGGTAGTCGCGCTGGGACGAGATCTTGATGTTGGCGACGCCGTCGACCGTGACGTTGATGAACTCGGTCGTCGGGACGGGTTCGGACGTTTTGACGTCGACCTGCATCA